>JAIRMP010000171.1 GCA_031258615.1 Spirochaetaceae bacterium
CGACCTCTCGCTAAAAACCTTTAAGATAGTAAATGAGGAAAAAGGTTTTGAGCGGGACTTAGCGCCCCAAGATACGCAGACCGTTTACCTTCCATACAGGGACGGCCTTACGCTTGTCGCGGAGGCTAACGACGGGTACGCCGAGGTAACAACAAGTCCGGCGTCTATCCCCACGCTCTCCCGCATGAGTAACTACACGGTAAAGGTTACGGTAAGCAAAGATTTGGCCGGTGTAGATACTAAATACAAAAGTAAGGACTATGTTTTGAATCTACAGTATATTGGGGACGTTGATTTGACGCCGCTGGCCTCAGGCGGGTATGTCAGCTTTATACCGGATGAGGGGACACCCGGCGCTTACTACGAGACGCATACATTCCTGAATCCAGGCGATGATACGCTGTTATTCGTTGACACATCCCTGCCGGAAGTACAGGCCGACATCCTCGTGGTGGGCGGCGGCGGCGGTTCGGGAGGCGGTAAGAATAGTAGCGACAGGGGTGGTGGCGGCGGCGGCGGCGGGCTACTGTATCAGGCCGATCAAACGCTGACACTGACGAGTGGTTCCGTGTCAGTAACAGTCGGCGGCGGCGGCGCGGGCGGCACGGGACAAAATCAGGGCGCGAACGGCAAGGACTCCTCTATCGGAACGATAACAGTACCCGGAGGAGGTGGCGGCGGCGGCGGCGCGTGGAATGGTTCTCGCAATGGTAAAAACGGCGGTTCGGGCGGCGGCGGTGGAAACGGGGATCCCCCTGGATACCCTAATGGCGCTCCAGGAACGGGATACAATGGCACGGACGGTATACTGGGACATAACGGCAGCACCGACCCCAGCAACGGCACTACTGGCGGCGGCGGTGGCGGTGCGGGGGGAAGCCCATCCCCCTTTTATGCCGGGGGCGCGGGCTGGAAACCGTCCGGTAACACCGGCTGGGAATGGGTGCAAACCGTTACCAACACGGCGGAGTTTGCGCGCGGCGGCTCTGGGTCCTCGGTCGAAGCCGACGCAAACTATGGCGACGGGGGATCGGCGAGAAGTTATTCTTCTGGTAATGAGGGACACTCCGGCATCGTCATTATCCGCTTCCAGCGCGAGTACAAAGGCGAAGAACCGGGGCCGGCTGAATAGTGAAGGTGGCAATCGCGGAGCGGTTGGGCAAAGGCTGCGCCTTTGCTTTGGAGTTTGACAAGGAGGGTGGAGTTTGCTGCGCAAACTCCTACGGCAACCGCGCAGCGGTTGCCGCGCTCGCAATGACGACCTGCTCGCCGCTCCCCCGGCAGCCTGGTAAAAGCCGCCATTCACTGCTCACTGCCGCGAGGCGCTTTCAATCAAAGGACGGGATCAGTTATAATACGGAAAAGGCATGGCATGAATATTTTTTCGCTTATTCCGGGGAATTTCTTTTCTATACTCGCGTCGAGGAATAGGGAAATCTATTTTGACGCGCTGATGCTGCTGAACGAGAAGCTGAGAGAGGAGTTGAATATACCGGTGAGCGAATACATCGCTTCGCTTGCGGGACTCATTGAGGACAGGAACTTTGTTGTCGAGAAGGAGGATGAGACGCCCGATGTGCCGGACGCGGTCGAAGGGCAGAGCGCCCTCAATTCACACACCAAGGCGCGGCTGATACTTGCGCGGCTTGTGAATACCGGCTGGGTGGACAGGGAAACTACCGACGGCTCGTTCACGGAAATCATCACGCCGAGGGACTATGCGATACGGATGATGCAGCTTCTGGACGAGATGCGGGATGAAAAGATACATGAGTACAGCTCGCTCGTTTTTGCCACGTATTCCTCGCTCAGGCAGGCGAACCATGAGCGGCCCCGTGAATGTTACGAGGCGGCGCTTGCCGCAAAGCGGAATACCGAGACGCTTGTTTACGAACTGAAGAGCCTTTACCACAATATACGCTCGTATATCAGGCGTATTCAGGAACAGAATGACATAAACACCCTTTTGGAAAATCATTTTGAAAAGTACAAGCCGATGACGGACCGTATCTATCACCCGATAAAAACGATGGATTCGTTTTACCGGTATATGGCGCCGGTGCGCGAACTGCTTGACCAAATCAGAGACGATGACGCGCTCGTGGCGCTGATGCGTGAACGGGCGATGACGGTGCGGAAATACGAGGAGGAGGAGGAAGCGGACAGGGAGATACAGTCCGCTATCGACTATGTTCGGGACGCTTACGGCCATATCGGGAGCATAATCAACGAAATCGACCGGAAGCACAGCGCCTACACCAAACAGTCAATCGAAAAGATGACGTATATGATGAGCGCCGACCAGAGTATCAAGGGAAAGCTGCTCGATATTTTCAAAGCCTGCGCCTCGGGGCGTGGAGCGGCGCGGGACGGGATATACACAAAACTGCGGGAACACGTCAGTGTGTGCCGTCAGGATTTCATAGACGGGCGTTCTTTATTTCGCAAAAACGTGTTGGGACGGCGCATGAGCGGTGAGGCGCTGGACATGGCGGATAAGGTTCCGCTGTCGATCGAGGCGATGGAAAGTTTGGCGCGGCAGATGGCGAACAGTTATCCGCTTGAGCGTATACGTGATTTTGTCGGGAAACTCTTTGCTCCGGGCAGAACGTCGGCGGAGAGCGGGGAGATAACCCTAAAAGACGACACGGATTTTATACTGCTTATCCTTGCGGCGGCTCGTTCCAGTGAACGTGGCATGAACTATACTGTAGAGTTGCAAAAAGAGCAGGTAAACGTGAACGGTTATCTGATTCCCAAAATGCGGTTTACCAGGAAGGACGCGGTGTGCTAAACGGGTATGAAAAACTCTCAAGCGGTGAAAAAGAGGATTTTCGTCAGCTTGCCAACTACCTCTTGTCCCATACCTACCTCGTCCGCCACGAGTACCAGCCGTCCCAGCGTATGACGCTGCCAAACCATGATTATCAGACCGTATCCCGCCATTTTACGCTGTTCAAAGAATACTTTGAGCTTTCAGGCTGGCGGCTTGAAAAGGACGATACGTACGGGGTCATCTCGATTTCCAACGATTACGACCATAACCGTCTGCACCTGAACCGTTTTACCACGCTGTTCCTCTATGTATGCCGGCTGATTTACGAGGAACGGCGGGAGGACGCGGACATTTACAAGGCGGTAATGACGGATACGGCGGAAGTTGTCGAAAAGATGCGCGCGTTCGGGCTTCTGGAAAAGGGCAAAACGGGAAAGGCAACGACGAAGAAGGAGCGCATAGAGGCGCAGCGCACGCTTGCCCACTTCAACATAATCTCCAAAATGGAAACTTCGCCCTGGGACGGGGACGGTAACAAAATTTTTCTGCTGCCGTCCATCCTTTCGATAATTCCGAATCAGAGTATTAACGCCATTCATGCCGAGCTTGAAAGCATGAAGACTGGCGAGTCTGGCTTAAATGGCGATGTCGGCTTAAATGGCGAGGGGGCTTCCGGCGGCGATGACGAGGACGGTTGAAATTTATTTCGCCATGCATTACTCCCGCTCCACTTTCCCGTTGACCGTTAATTTTACCACTTCCATGTTTTCAAGTCCGTCATTATCGACAACCTTAACCGCTATATGATGCGCCCCCGCCCTCAATGAAACAAATCCGTTTGTTTTTGCAGGCGGAATTCCGAAACTTTTACCGCCATCGGGGATTGATCAATCCCAATCCACAGACGGTTTAGCCTATCCGCGACGGCAATTGCCGTCCCCCCTCCGACAAACGGATCAAGCACAATGTCCCCTTCGTTGCTGGCGGCTTTTATTATCCGTTCCAATAATGCTTCAGGTTTTTGGGTAGGGTAGCCGATAATTTCGGATTGATTTTGCCCTATCGGAAGTATATCAAGCCATTGATTGTCAACCTCATTTCCTTCATAATCATCAAGAAAATTCTTACGCCTTGGTTTGCCATTTTTGGTAAAAAATATCTTGTTAGACCTATCCAATTCGTCTAATTTTTCTTTTGTCATCATCCAGCCAAATTCTGGCGTGTAACCTTTATATTCAAAAACAAGATTTTTTCGCGCCATCATTCTAGGTAATTCAATAGGTTCGCTTTTAAACTTTTTCCCGTTTTCATCAATTTTATTATAAATCTTAAATAATTCTTCTTCATTGATGTTTTTTGTTTTTGGTGTAATAAAGTAATAATTGTTTGTTTTGCTGTAAAAGAAAATACTGTCTGTATTTTGTGCAAGACGGGACATTTTGAATTGAGAACCCTTTTTTGTAAAATTTCTTTTCCAAATAATATGATTTCTAAAATTCTTTTCCCCAAAAATCGCGTCCAAAATGAATACCCGTATATAAGCGTCGGCGTGCCAGTCGCAATGCAGAAAAATACTCCCGGTAGATTTCAATACCCGGTGCATTTCAATGACCCGTTCTTTAAGCCATTCAATATAATGACTGATCCCCCCAGCCCAGCGATCCTGAAAACTACGGATTTCCCCCGCGTCTCCCCATATAACCTCGTAATTGCGGTTACTGAAAAAAGGCGGGTCAAGGTAGATAAAGTCTACGCTTTCATCGGCAAAAGTTTTAAGGATTTCAAGATTGTCCCCCAGAATGAGGCGGTTTACCGTAAAATTAAGTCCGTCATTGCTTGCCATAACATCCTCGCCGCTCTTGACCGCCCCTTATGTTAGCACGCTTTCCAACGTTAGCCTAGCGCCGGCGCTGAGACGTGAGGCAGCGCGGCGGCTTCCAATACGGGTGTGGTATGAGTTACAATGAGCCCCGTGAAGATACTCAAGAAACTGCTGCTCGTACACTGGCATTACTTTGTTCACGAAACGATAGACTTTGACATGATAAACTTTCTTACCGGGAAAAACGCTTCCGGCAAGTCAACGATAATCGACGCCCTTCAATTGGTGCTGCTTGCCGATACTTCGGGGAATTCGTTCAACAAGGCGGCAAGCGGGAGGAGCAGCCGGACGCTCAAAGGCTATCTCCTGGGCGAGCTGGGCGATAACGAGGCCTCCGGTTTCAAGTACCTGCGTAACGGCAGGTTCTCCAGTTACATAGCGCTGGAATTCTTTGACGATGAGAAGGGCGCTTTTTTTACCGCCGGCTGCTGTTTCGATGTGTACTCCGAGGACGACCACCCGCGGCTCTTCTTCCGCTTTAACGGACATCTACCGGATCACCAGTTCATCGACGCTTCTCCGTCCGGCGGCAGGAAGGCGATGGAAATTGCCGCGCTGCGTTCATGGATACGGGAAAACTATCCGGCGGGAACGTTTTTTACATCGGACACCAACATCAGCTTTCAGGAAGACCTTTACGGCAAGCTGGGCGGGCTTCAGGGGCGGCGTTTTAGCCAACTGTTGAAGCGCGCCGTTTCGTTTGATCCCAACGTTGACATACAGAAATTCATCTCCGAATTCGTATGCGACACGCCGCAGATTGTGGACGTGAGCAGTCTACAGGAGAATATCCGCAGTTATACCCGCCTTGAGGAAGAGGAGGCGGTGCTGCGGGAACGGATCGAATGGCTTGACCGTATCATAGCCGCTTATGACAACTTTGACGCCCAGCGGAACAGTGAGAGGCTGTACTCCTATCTCCTCAAAAAAGCGGAATCGGACATTAAACAGGCCGAAATCGGGCAGCTCAGGGCTAATGCCGAGGCTCTTAGGGCAAACATAAAGAAACTCATCGCGGCGATTGATGACGCTAAGAGGCGGATTGTGGAGACTCAGCGCGAGCGGGACGAACTCTACGGACAATTGATGAGCAACGAGACGGCGCGGGTTGTCGAACACCTTGAAAACCAGATACGGGACAAGAAAGAAGAAATCGGACGTTTGCGGAGTGAATTTGACGCTGTTTCCCGGCGTTTTTCCGGTACCGCGTCCCTCTGGAAGTCCAAAACCGCATTTTTTACCGGCGCGAGCGGCCATATTTCGCCGGAAGTGATAGACCCGCTTTTGGCGGCGCGGATAAAAAATTTGAGCGAAGAAACCGTCCGTTTTGAGGCTTTGCTGGAAGATTTTGACCCGTTGGACTGGCAAAAAAACGCAAAAGCGGGGGAAGCGGCGGTAAAGTCCCGCATACAGGCCGCGGACAGCCTCAAAACCGCGTCAATCGGCCTTGCCGGGCGGCTTTCGGACGAAGACTCAGCCCTAAAACAACGCCGCGCCGGGCTGGAGGACGTAAAACGTTCCCTGCAAAGCGGCGTATACCCGTTTCCGCCGGAAGTTACCGACCTGAAAGAAGCGATCGCCGGGCGGATTCGGGTAAAAACCGGCGCGGAGGACTGCGTTTTCATCGTGGCGGAAGTGGTTGACATAGATGAAGACCGCTGGCGCAACGTGATAGAAGGCTACCTCCACACACAGAAATTCTATCTTTTAACGCCGCCGGAACATTTTCTTACCGCGCTTCAAGTCTACGATTCGATAAAAACGAGGCGCGGCATCTACAATACGGGCCTTGTTGACATAGAAAAGATCGAACAACTGTCCCCCCGCGCCGAACCGGGAAGCCTTGCTGAGGAAATCAGTACGAAAAACCCGCTGGCACGGATATTCCTCAATTACACCCTTGGGCGGGTGATGAAGTGCGAGAGGGCGCGGGACTTGCGGAAATTCAAGACTTCGGTGACGGACGAGGGGATGCTGTACCAAAACTACGCCGCCCGCGCGATAAATCCCGCCCGCTGGGCGAAGCCGGCCATAGGTCAGGGGGCCATTCAGAGGCGGCTGGCCGCCGTGAGGCAGGAAATCGCCGCGCTGGATGAGAGTCTTGCCGCGCTGGGCAAGCTGCTCATCGCCGCCGCGCCCCTTTCTACGCTGGCAATCCCCGGTGACGGCGAGGCGGAAAGCCTTGTAGCGGCGGCTGCCGGCATGGGACGCATACCGGCGCTGGAGGAGGAGATAGCCGGCATCGAAAAGAACTTGGCCTCGGTTGATCGCAGCGCTATTGAAGCGCTGCGGGAGAGGATAGAGACGCTGGAAAACGTGGAGAAGCGGACAAACTCCGACAAGGACACGTTTATCCAGGACCTGGGCAGGGACGAGAGCGGTCTCTCGCAGATTGAAACGGAGAAGCTGCCCGCGACGGAAGCGGCGCTGGAAGAAACAACACGCCTTATAGCCGAAAATTACGAATCAGGCTGGGTGGGAAGCACAGGAGAGCCCAGGTATCAAAAAGAAATCTCCGAGCGCGGATGGCCCGAAAAGATAGCCGAGGCGTTTCCCCGCGAACTGAGCCGTTCAAAAAACGCGAAAGAAAAATTCTGGGAAGACTTAAAGGAGGCGCGGCGTATATACAACGAGCGGTACAAGATGGGGTATGACACGGGGCTCCCGGAGAACGGCGAATGGGACGTCGCCCGCCGCGAACTCGGTGAAAACAAACTTCCCGAATACCGCGCAAAGATAGACGATGCCCGCGCCAAGGCTTACGAGCAGTTCCGTGAGGATTTTTTGAGCCGCCTTCAGGATAACATCAACAACGCGAAAAAGCAGATAAACGATTTGAACGCGACCCTTTCTTCCAGCTCTTTTGGGGACGACCGCTACAAGTTTATCATAATCCCCAAACCTGAATACAAGCGTTACTACGACATGATAGTAGACCCCATGTTATTGGAGGGCGGCTACAACCTGTTATCGGAACAGTTTAACGTGAAGTACAAGGACGAGATAGCGGACCTGTTTACGATTATCACGGGCGGCGCGGAGGGCAGGCGGAACAACGAGGATTATGAGAAGCGGGTGCAGACTTTCACGGACTACCGCGCATACCTTTCTTTCGACCTGGAGGTTACCAACAGCGAAGGCGAATCCCAGCGTTTGTCCAGGACGATGGGCAAGAAATCGGGCGGCGAAACCCAGACCCCGTTTTACATCGCCGTTCTCGCGTCATTTACCCGTCTTTACCGCATGGACAGGGACAGAAAAGCCTCGACGGTACGGCTGATCCTGTTTGACGAGGCATTCTCCAAGATGGACAGCGAGCGAATCGCGAGCAGCATTGATCTGCTACGGAAATTCAGATTTCAGGTGATACTCTCCGCCCCTTCGGACAAAATCGGCGACATAGCCACGCTTGCGGACAGGGACCTGCTCGTCTACCGCGACAAAAAGAATTCAGCGGTGGTCAGCTTCGACCCGCGAAAAGATTCGGTGGAGGATCTCGTTGCCATCTAACAGGGGCCGGGAACTTCTTTCCCTGCTACTGGACCGTTACGAGCGGAGCGCGGCTTTCAAGACGGGAACACCGCCTGAACGAAGAATACGGCTGCGGCTCTACGACTCAGGCGTTTCCGATTACAGGCCGTACAACATCGAAAACTCAAGTGAAAGGCAGGAGATAAACCGCGAGGCGAAGCGGCTCGAGGAACAGGGACTTCTGCATATACGCTGGATGAAGGGCGAGAAGGATCACTTCATAGCGCAGGTCTCGCTAAACGCCGGCAGCGCGGAAACTATAGCGTCGGCGTACGCGTACCTTGGGCGCACACCGAAAAATATCATCACAGACGGAATCAGCATGGAAACCGCGTCCCTCCTTGACCGCGTAAACAGCCCCTGGATACGCGCCTATCTGGAAGACTGCCTAGACAATCTGTCGGGCAAACGCTCACGTATCGGCAAGCTGCCCGCCGAAGCGGACGAGCGGGAAAACCTGTTCCGCGCACTGCTTTTCATAGACGCCCAGGCGGACAAGGCGGAAGTCCTGGAACGGGTCTTTTCGACACGCTGTTTCGGCAACTCCAAAACCTTCGAGGTCTCGGTAAAAAAACGCCTGCTTGAAATCATCCGGCGTTACTCGGAAAGCGAGGACGACAGCGGCGACGAGGAGCTTCTTGCCTTTGCCGGAATAGTCCGCTACCCTGAGCACTTTGAGTTTCGCGGCGGCCTCTCCGTTTGCATGGAAGCAGGCGGGCGCGTTGACTTTTCCCCGCTCCGGCATGGCGCGTCAATCAGCGCTCTCGACGCGGCGCGTGGCCGCTTCGAGCTTTCACCGCGGGTGTCCCGCATCCTTTCGATCGAAAACAAGGCCAACTATGTCAGCCTGATCCGCCAGAGCTATGACCCCTCAGAGCTTGTCGTCTACCACGGCGGCCAGTTTAGCCCTTCGCGGGGCATATTCTTTAAGACGCTGGCGGCACTATTACCCGCCGGCTGCCTCTGGTATCACTGGGGCGACATAGACTACGGCGGCTTCTCGATGCTTGCCCGCCTCCGCCGCGACATCCATGTCGGCGCCCGCCCCTTCCGCATGGGAGAGCGGGACATCAGCTCCCACCTCGACCGCGCTATCCCTATAACGGACCGCTACGCGCTTAAACTACAGAGCCTCCTTTCACGTGAAGAGCTTGCCGACTGCTTCCCCTGCATAGCCTTCATGCTGGCTCATCGCGTCAAGATGGAACAGGAGGCCCTGCTGGATGATTAGAAGATATAACATTGTGGAAAATATTTGAAAATCGGGTAACTATACTCCATTAGGCATGAAAACATCATTTGCAAAGCTCCACAAAAAATTGTCCGGTAATGATTCGAGGATGTTGCGGGGGCTGAGCCGCTTTAGCGGCGAAGCGTATATAGTCCCGTTATGCAACTTTATTTCTTTGCATATACACAATATTGTGCTCCCAATGGCAACCAAAATAAAAACTTTTCAATGAAATCAACAAATTTATTTCGCCAGGGAGAGAAATATGTATATTTTAACCTCACATAGTCCTTTTTTAGAATTATCTCTTTATCTCCAATTTTAGTATTACAAAATCTATTCAATAATAATCTTTTACAATATTTCGGATCAAGCATAATAGCATTCTCATCTATTTTTGATCTTTTCACCATTGATTTTGTAATTGGATTTTTCATATTATGTTCAAATATTACAATCATCCCCCCCCCCCCCCCCCATTACTCATACAACCTACACACAACTCCTCACCACACCCGCTGATAGTATAATCTTCTTTTTTCGCAAGGATAGAATATAACCCATTTATCCAATATTCATGTTCATTTTGCGGAATATGATGTAGAACGGTATTTATAATTATACAATCAATCTCTTCATAATTTTGCAGATCGTTTACGTCTTTTAATATTTTAAAATCACAATAAGGATAATTATGCCTTGCGACTCTTATTGATTCCGGTGAAATATCACAGCCATATAATTTAGTATTTTTAAAAGCATTATGCAAATATGGTATCAACGATCCAATGCCACAACCAAAATCCAATATGGTTTTAGGTTCATTGTTAAAAAGATATTCTAAATAGTTTGTTTTGTAGATAAATGCTGTATCTCTAAATTTGTCCAGTTTGCCAAGATATTTCAGCGTGATCTCATTATAATTTTCAGCAAGTTTATCAAATTCAGTATTTCTATTTTCCATTATTTCCCCTGAAAACAAATTATCATAAACAATATATTTTGTCAAGTGTTTTGAATAATTTTTCAAAAATAATGCCGCCTCACACTATGCTATTCGCAAGTCCCGGATCACAGGTAAAAGGTCTTTAGCTTCAATTCTTTCTGATGGCGCTCTATGGCAAGTTCTATCAGCCTGTCGATCAGGGCTTTGTAGGAGA
>JAIRMP010000189.1 GCA_031258615.1 Spirochaetaceae bacterium
TCCATAGCGAGCGGCGCCGCGTTCAGCAGGTGTTCGGCCTCGAAGCTAAGGTGTTTTTCCCAGTGTTTGAGTTCCCGGTGCATGGCCTCCACGAAGGCGGTATGCCACAGGCTGAGTCTACGCCCCAAGCCGCGGGCGGCTTGGGTTTCGGTTTTATTTGCATTTTTCATCAATACCTCCATACATATTATATATAGACGGCAGATTGCATTTTGCTTGAATTTTTGAAAATTTTTTGTAAAAAAATGACATTTGTATATAGATTTATGGGGGGGCTTTCTTGTTTTACAGGCGGTGGGCTGCCTGCCGTCATTGCGTTGTTGTGAGGCAAAGCAATCCAGGCGAGTCGCTTCGCACAGTGGATTGCTTCGCTTCGCTCGCAATGACGGCTCCACCCGTTGTTCACGAGGGGGGGGGATAGGACGCAACGAAGTGCGGGCGTAGGGGCGCAAGCCGCTTTGCGGCTTGCGCAGGAGTTTGCGAAGCAAACTCCACCCTTTGTCGTGGCGGTTTGCGAAAACGGTGGGGAAATGCCCCCCCCCCCCCCCCTGTCTGGTTTGAGCGGTTATTTTTTTAGGTTGTAGAAGGCGTTTTTACCGGCATAGTCGCAGGTCCCCTCCAGTTCTTCCTCTATCCGCATAAGCTGGTTGTACTTGGCGACACGGTCCGTGCGGCTCATGGAGCCGGTCTTGATCTGGCCGGTTTCTAGCGCAACGACAAGGTCCGCTATAAAAGTATCGGCGGTTTCACCTGAACGGTGGCTCACAACCGCCGTATAACCGGCCCGTTTTGCCATCTCTACAGCCTCGTAAGTCTCGGTAACGGTGCCGATCTGGTTCACCTTTATCAGGATGCTGTTGCAGGAACCCTCCCTGATGCCGCGTTCCAGCCGCTTCGTATTGGTAACAAAGAAATCATCCCCCACTATCTGAATTTTTGAGCCGAGAGCCTTGGTCATTTTGACATAGCCCTCCCAATCGTTCTGATCCAGCGGGTCTTCAATCGAAATGATGGGGTATTTTTCTATCCACTTTGAGTACAGCTCTACCATTTCGTCCGCGCTGAACAACTTACCCGGGTTGGACTTCCAGAATTTGTAACCCTTACCGCCGCCTTCATCGAAAAGCTCGGAACTTGCGCAGTCCATCGCTATGGCAAACTGTTCCTTATCGGCCCTGTAACCGGCTTTTTCTATCGCCTTCACGATGTATTGCAAGGCTTCCTCGTTCTCGATATCCGGCGCAAAGCCGCCCTCGTCCCCTACCGCGGTATTCTTTCCCGCGTCAGACAGTATCTTTTTCAGCGTGTGGAAGACCTCCGCCGTCCAGCGTACCGCTTCGCCCATCGTTTGGGCGCCGACCGGCATCACCATAAATTCCTGGAAGTCAACCTTGTTGCCTGCGTGCTTGCCGCCGTTGATGATATTTGCCATCGGGACAGGCAGGATAGCCGTGTGAATGCCGCCCAGGTACTTGTACAATGGTAAACCCGCCGACTCAGATGCGGCGCGGGCCACCGCCATAGAGACGCCCAGTATCGCGTTGGCGCCCAGGTTGGCCTTGTTTTCCGTGCCGTCAAGCTCTATCATCGTGCGGTCAATATCGACCTGGTTAAGGGCGTCAAGGCCGATGATTTCGTCCGCTATTTTTTCGTTCACGTTGTCGACAGCTTTCAGGACGCCTTTCCCCTGATAGCGGTCTTTGTCGCCGTCCCGCAGTTCCACAGCCTCGTGCTCACCTGTCGAAGCCCCTGAAGGCGCCGCCGCCCGGCCAAACGAACCGTCTTCCAATAATACATCCACCTCAATGGTGGGATTCCCGCGTGAATCCAGGATTTCACGCGCGGTAACAAACTCTATCGAACTCATAAAATGCTTCCTCCATAAAAAGCTATTCTATTCTGCTTGTTTTAGCCGCCTTGAGTCAATCCTCACGGCGGCAACGGCTGCTTGTGATTCTGCCGCACGCTACCGCCGGCAGAAACCCGTTTCCGGAGGAAGGGCTAAAATTCAGCGCCAACTGCTCAAATCCTTTGCCAGTTTTACGATATAGTCAGGAGCGTCTTCCATCATATCAAAACCTACATGATTCCCTATCAACAGACGGTTGTTATTTATATCGATAATTTCACCAATCATTTCAAACGGCGGCTTTGGCGGTATTGTAAGGGACGATATTTTGCAGCTTAATACAAAATCAGCGGCCATTAAACCGGTTTTATCAATTACAACATTTTTTGAGGATGTTCTTTCCTTTTCATAGGCTATGGTTGCGGCGTCAATATTATCGGTGCGCGGGAAGACCCTGAATACCCCGTTGTTTGCCATTTCGTTTGCCAAAAGCTGAGTCAGTACGGCCGGAACATCCGCCTTGATATTTTCTATAGGCGGCATTTCGCACACATCAACGGCAAGTTTGGGCACATTTGCTTTTTTTCGTGATAAGGATGCCATCATTTTTGTCGTCATTGCGGGAAACTGCACCGGTATATCATCAAGAAAATCAATTTTTTTGTAATCACCTGTGATGAGTTCCTTCGTCCTAACATCCAATATTACTGTATACAGAATCCATTGACGGCCTATAGTCCTTACAAAAGATACCATCACATAATCCGCGTGTACTTCTTCTCCGGCGTCAAACGCGGAATTGTATGTCTGCTCCTGCTTTATATTTTTTCTAATCTGCGGCGTTATCGGAACTATGGTGTAGTATCTCTGGATGCCGGGAGTATTCGCGAGCCGCCACGCGAAAATTTCTTCCAAATCATCAGCAATGGCCTCACCGCTGATGAACGGCAGCACGGCAAGCCTGGGAAGAGGTTGCGGGGCCGGCGCAGCGGGAGGAGGAGACGGCGGCGGCGAGGCGCACGCGGCACACAGCATCGCGCTTATCAGTATCGTAACCGGTATCTTTCTCATAATTGCCTGTACCCTCCAGCGTTTGTTTGCAACTTTGTAAAAATAGATGATCAAATTGATTATCGGCGTTATCAAAATGTAACTTGAAATATTTTTGGCGCGATTACGGGGCTGCGCGTGCGAGTCTTTGGCCGCCTGTTGTTTGAAGGGTAAAAAATCGTCTTGCAGGTGATTTTGAGATTTAATAGAGTTGTTTGGAAACTTCAGTTTCCGCGCCCACTTCCATTAAAAAACGCGGTTTTGTAAGGCTGAAAGCCTGAAAAACTGCAAGACTGTGAGACAACCAACCGGGTTGTCGAACAAGTCTATTATAAAAAAGCGCTGGATTCCTTTGGCTGGCGGGATGCCTTTCTTAACGCCATGCGCTTTTCCTTCCGCCGTTTCTTACACGAAAGTTGGCAGGATTTTATGATATTCATTATCGGTGATGAGCCGGATGGTTAAACTTTAAATTGCTGATATGCGAAAGACCCTTTTTCACTACGACCGCGATGCCGGATATTTCGCCGTCAGAAACGTCGTACTCGCGGGCTGTGAATTTGACGTTCGCCGCTTCAAGCAGACGGATTGCGTTCGTTTTGGTCATTTGCCTTTTGCCTCCGGG
>JAIRMP010000190.1 GCA_031258615.1 Spirochaetaceae bacterium
CTGCTATTAAAAAATCATTATTTCTGTGTTCACAGTTGTTTTTTTTTTTTTTTCATTACATCTTTTCTTCGGGGGGGGGGGGGGGGGGTAGACTTATAGATTTTATGTCTATTGATGTCGAAGGCGCTGAAATGAGCATACTCAAAACGATTGATTTTAACAAGTATTCGTTTGGCTTGATCACGGTGGAAAACAACGAAGAGACTCAAGGCGACGGTGAAAGATTAAAAGAATTTATGGCCGAAAAAGGCTACAAGGTATTTTTGGATTTGGGGCTTGATATAATGTTTACCAAATGACAGTTCTTTGCCATACCGGGATGGCCGGATGCAAAATCCTCCCTACCCGGCCTTTACGCATGATAGACGCATCCTGCTAAACTTTGCCGCATAATAGACCGGCAGCGGGGGACGCGCCCATATCGTTAGTAAACAAGAGGAAAACCCCCTTGTTTTTGCTATCCGCATCAATTTTACCCGTATTTGCCGTGAAGTCAAAACCATTGTCTACATCATGCTTTGTGATGGTAAAATAAAGTTTGAAACGGTTTAACTTGCTTTGTGGGTATCTCTTTAGGGCATTGAGTTCGGCGCTTAACCGGTCAATTTTCCCGGATAATTAAATTAGGTAAACCCCCGGCTTTGCCTTAAACTTGACCCACAAATATCTTGGATCGTTGGTATATTTCATGCGACACTCTGCTAAAAGCTAAAAACTTTGGAATGAAAACTTTGACAAACAGGAGATTATCAGGGTACACAGGGAGGTTGCGATACAGCGAATGGCTGACTATGGTGGTACAATCCTGTTGGTACAGGATACGTGACAGCCGCAACGGTATACCGGAGAGGACGGCGGTGTTACAGGTGCGGTACGCCTCGTATTCTGTAAAGCGGCTTGCACGCATCAGGCTTGATCCCGCTACTCACTCCACAAGCCTGCTCGCGAGGACGATTCCCAACCGTCTAACGGCGGTTCACCATTCACCATTTGTTCTTCCGTTTTCCTTGTTTTCAACTCCCTTTTAGCTATTCCCTCCTCTCTTTTACTTATTGCCTCTTCCCTACTCTTTATTCTCTCCTCCCTTTTACTTATTCCCTCTTCCCTCTTCTCTATTCCCTCCTCCCTCTTTTTTATTACCTCTGTCATCCTCTTTATTCTCCTTTCCTTCCACTTTATTTCCACCTCCCTTTTCTTTATCCCCTCTTCTCTCCTCTTTATTCCCTCCTCCCTTTTTCTTATCCCCTCTTCCTTTCTTTTTATTATCTCTTCCCTCTTACTCAATACTTCTTCCCTGCTCACTATTCCCTCCTCATCTAAGTGCTTAACCCTGTCAGTATTTTTGCCAACTCCGGGATCGGAATAGACATACTGTTTTTTAGCCAATGCTGTATCAGGCCGATCGCGCCGTTTACAATAAAGGCGTACCAGTATTCGTGCATTTCTTCCCGTATCGCCTTTTCGGAAAAGTACTTCATCACAAGACCTTTCTGCATAAAACGCCGCAAGACCTTTTTCTGAAAACTCAGATCGCCGTTTTCGCTCAGTAAAATATGCAGTGAATTGCTGTTGTTGGCGATAAAGTTTAACATTTCTTCCACCATTTCCTCTATCTCACGTTTGCTGCGCCGTGACTCGTACTTGTTCAGCATATCCTCAAAATAGGCAAGGGTTTCCTCCTCTATTTGCAGCAGCAGATCGTACCTGTCACGGTAATGGGCGTAAAAAGTCGTCCGGTTTACATCGGCTTTTTCACATAAATCTTTGATCGTTATCTTTGTAAAAGCCCTGTCCTTCATCAGCTCAATCAGGCTGTCCGCCAGGGCTTTCCGGGTATACCGGGTCTTGCGGTCAATTTTCATCTCTTTCATAGCTATTCTCCGCCTCATTTTGCGTGTTTTTGCGCCAAAACCGACAGCGCGGCGCATTTTGTTTGTTACACAACGAATTGAAAACAATTGATAATTGTAAAAGAAACATCGTGTAAGTATAGTCGGGTTTATAAATAACAACAAGGAATGAAGCGATTTATGAAAAGACTTTTTAAGCGCCCGCGCCTTGTACTGGCGGTCATTGCCGTGATAACCGTGTTTTTCGCGTTCCAGCTTCCACGCGCGGAACTGGACAACAACAACATCAGGTTTTTACCGAAAGAACACGAGGCCCGCGTGATCTCCGCCTACATTGACGATACGTTCGGCGGCAATTCGATGATCCTTCTGGGGCTGCTGCGGCCCTACGGAAATGTCTTTGAGCGGGAGTTCCTGTCGAGGATCAAGGATTTCGCGGAAGCGGCGGAGGACGTTGAATTCGTGAAAGACGTTACCTCCATCATGTCCACCCAGTACATAAGGGCGGAAGGCGGCGCCATAGTCGTTGACGACATAGTGCCGGAGGATTTTTCCGGTACGGCGGAGGAAATCGCGGAGCTTAGGCGGCGTATTTCATCGTGGGATATGCTGCGCGGTTCGATCGTCTCGGACGACCTTTCCGCCACGCAGATCGTGGTGAGCCTCAACGTAACAACGGAGGAGGCGGTAAGTCCGGAAGTAACGGAGACCCTGATCAAAATAAGGGAACTGGCACGGGAGATGTTTGACGGCCAGGCGGAGGTGTACGTCACGGGGCAGACACTGATCAACGCGACAATAAACGAATCGATGATAAAAGACAATATGCTGCTGATACCGCTGGTCGTGATAGTCGTGCTGGCCGTCCTATTCTTTTCGTTCAGGCGCTTTACGTTTGTCATGCTCCCGCTCGTTACGGTGATCGCCGCGGTAATCTGGACGGTAGGGGCTATGGCGCTCTTTGGCATAAAGCTTTCGATCATCACCACGCTGCTGCCCGTCATCCTCGTGGCTGTCGGGAGCGCTTACGGCATACACGTGATAACGCACTACATTGAGGACACAGGGGGCCGCGCACTCTCCGCCGGCGGACACCGGGAACTGGTACTCCTCTTGGTAGGCAGGCTGATAAAACCCGTGTCGCTGGCGGCGCTCACAACCCTTGCCGGCTTTGTCTCGTTCTGCTTCACCTCCGTCGTGCCTATACGCGAATTCGGCTACTGCGCGAGCTTTGGCGTGCTGGCCTGCTTCGTGATAGCGGTAACGCTGATTCCCGCGATGCTGCTGGTCCGCGGGCCGCGGATGCCGGCAGCCGCCGTAAAGTCCGGCGCGGGAGAAGGGCTCGCGAGCCGGGTAATAGCCGGCGGCTTTCTGGCGGTAGCGAACAAGAGGCTGGCCGTGCTGATTTGCACCGCACTGCTGATCGTCGTATCGCTGTACGGCCTGTCAAAAATAGTCGTCGACAACGTGCTGATAGAATTCTTTCAGGACGAGACGGAGATAAGCCGCTCGGACGAGTTCATCAGGAAGTACTTCGGCGGTTCAAAAGACCTGACGCTGGTGGTGGAGGCCGACACCTCGGAGGAACTGCTCGACCCGGAGGTACTGGGCGCGATAGACAGCCTGTCGGCCTATCTTGCCGGGCGCGTCCCCCTCACCGGTAAGGTCGCCGGTTTTACCGACATAATCAAGCGGATAAACCAGGTCTTTAACGCGGACGAAAGGCCGGAGGGCATCCCCGCGAGGGACGGCGCCCAGGCATCCGCCATAGCCGGGGACGGGGAAGATGCGTTCGGCTTAGTCGGCCTTGCCGGGGACGGGGAGGAGGCGTTCGGCTTAGTCGGCGTTGCCGGAGACGGGGAGGAGGCGTTCGGCTTCGGCGGCTTCGAGGAAGCGGGCGCGCCGGCGTTTCAGGCTGAGGAGGCCGGCTACAGCCTCGATCAGTACAGCGCCGCCGATCTGATCACGCTGCTGGACAGCGCGGCGGGGAAGTCCTCTGCCCTGAGCGGCGGGGACCTTGTGCGCGAACTCAAGCGCCTTGTGAACTACGACGGATTCTCGTACTACGAGATACCCGTCGACCCGGCCCGCTACGGCAAGAAGACCAGGGACGAGCTGCGCCTGCTGATCTCAAACTACCTCGCGCTGTTAGCGGGCGGCGACGATTCCGGCTACTCCAACGACCCTATAGAGCCGACCGCCGTCAAGATGATGATACAGCTCCGCGCCACGGGCAACCGCGAGGTACTGGACGTAATCGACACGATCAACGCCTTCATCGCCGCAAACTTCCCGCCGAATGTGCGGGTGGTCATAGGCGGCAGCGCGACCCAGGAGGCGGCGGTTACAAGCCTCATTGTGAACGCCCAGATCATCTCTGTCGTGATCTCCGTCATCATGGTGCTGATCATCGTGGGCCTCTCGTATCGCTCGGTGATAGCGGGCGTGATCGCCGCCGTCCCGCTCGCCATCGCTATCCTCTGCAACTTCGCCGTGATGGGTTACCTGGGGATAAAGCTGAACATAGGCACCGCGCTGATCGCCAGCGTCGCGGTGGGGATAGGCATAGACTACACGATTCACTTCATCGAATTCTTCAAACGCGAGTACATCCGGGGCGATGACGGCGGCGAATTCCTCCGGCGCGTGTTCTCAGGCTGCGGCAAGGCGATACTGATCAACGCCCTGTCCGTGGGCGCGGGCTTCGCCGTGCTGACATTCTCGCGCTTCAGGATACTGGCGGAGTTCGGCGGCCTGATCGCGTTCAGCATGATAATCACCGCGCTGGTAAGCCTCATCGTGATACCGGTACTGCTCACCACGGTCAAACCGCGCTTTGTTTATGGAACAGTGAGTTCTCACAAGGTGGGTAAATAGAATGTTTAGGAGTATGTGTTATGAAAACCAGGATTAGCAGCGCCGGGGTTTTGGCGGCGCTGTTTTTGGCGGTGGTCGGCCTGCCGGCTTTCGGGCAGGATGCCGCCGCGATTGTTGAGAGGGCGCGTAACAGGATAGAGGCCGATACCACTTCCACGCGCTCGCGGATGGTGATCACCGCGAAGGACGGCAAGACGTCGGAGCGGATGATCGACCAGTATTCAAAGGAGAGCGGCGGCAGAACGCTGATGCTGATCGAGTTCAAGCGTCCGGCGTCCGTGGCGGGGACGCGCTTCCTGACGATAGAGAATCAGGCCGGCGGCGAGGACCGCTGGATATACCTGCCCAGTCTTGGGAAGACGCGGCGCGTTGCCGCCTCCGAAGGAGGCGGCAGCTTCATGGGGACAGACTTTTCGTACGACGACATCTCGTCGACGGACAGGGACATAGACGCCGATACCCATACCATCCTGCGCGAGGAGACGCTGGACGGCGTCCCGTGCTATGTGGTTCAGTCCGTCCCCAGGGATTCCGGCTACCAGTACGCGAAAACGATCTCATGGATAGACAAGGCTCAGTCCCTGATATATAAAAATGAGATGTACAACAAACGCGGCGAGTTGGTAAAGACGATGGAGATGTCGGATTACAGGGACGTGCAGGGGCGGCCTACCGCGATGCGGACAAAGGTAGCCACAATCGCGTCCGGCACGTCCACAACGGTTTTTATGGACATCGTGAGGTATGACGATACGATGCCGGACGGGGTTTTTACCGTGAACTACCTTGAGACAGGGAGGATTCGATGATTAAACGGTTTCTGTTGACGGCGGCTCTCTACGCCGCCGCCGCGCCGGGCTTTGCCCAGGACTTCGGTTTCGGCTTCGACAACGAGGACGGCGGGGGCAATTCCTTCTCCCAGTCGGCGGTCTCCGTCGGGATAGACGGCGAAGTGTCCGCCTCGCTGCTGGGTTACGGCGAGGATTTTGCTGGCGGCGCGGCCAGCGTAAGGTTCGGCGATATTTTTACCGGCAGGCTAAATTTTTCCGTGTCGTCTTCCAACGCGGACGGGATCATCAAACTGAAGCTAAGGCCGGGCGCAAACCCGGTAAGCGTCTCCGATGTGATTGACGAGGGCTTCCTCCGCCTCTATTTCGGGAATGTCGATGTTGAGGCGGGCCTCCACAAGCTCACCTGGGGCAAGGCGGACAGCTTCGGCCCGCTTGACGTGATAAACCCGCTCGACTCCGAAGCGATATTCACGGAGATGGCGGATAACACCGACCTGACAGGCGTCAAGATTGCCCGCCCAATGCTCCACCTCTCGGCGCGCCTGGGCCAGTTTTCGAAGCTGGAGGGGGTATTCGTCCCCGGCTTCGAGCCGTACCGCATCGCCAAAACGGGACGCTGGGCGCCCGCACAGCTCAAGATGCTATCCGACCCCCCGCTCCCTTATCCTATAAGCATGAACGTTGAAACGCCTGACACGTCGACGCTTGAGACGCTTGAATACGCGCAGACGGGCGCGCGCTTTACCACGACGCTGGGCTCGTCCGACCTGGGCTTCCAGTACTACTACGGACGCCTACCCCAGCCCGCCGTATCGATTCAGGTGGATATGCCGCGTATCACGGCGGAATTCCTGTACAACCGCTACCACCAGGTTGGCGTTGATTACGCTCAGGTCATTTACGGCTTTAACACACGGGCCGAGTTTGCCGCGAACATCACCGAAGACGCGGACGGGACGGACAGGGCCGTGTACAACCCGTCCCTTGCCTGGTCTCTCGGCTTTGACCGCGACCTGTTCGCCGGCGTAAACTTAAATCTCCAGGTGAACGAGACCATACGCCTTGGGCAGGACGGGCTTGGAAGCGCCGGCTTCGCGGACGTTCTGACCGGCGGCTTTGACATTGAAGGCGGGAAGGACCTTACCGCGACCCGCGTTACCGCGGCCCTTTCCAGGAAATTCCTACGGGACGAGCTTGAAGCCCGCGCCGCCCTCGTCTGGGACATCGAAGACAGCGACTGCCTCGTGATGCCGGCGCTGATCTGGACAAGGGGCGATGTAAAGCTCTCCTGCTCCGGCGGTATTTTCGGCGGCGAGGAGGACGGCCAACTCGGCCAGTACCGCGGAAACAATTTTTTAAAGCTCGGCGTAAGCTATACGTTCTAAGTGAAAAAATCGGGTAATCGGTAAGTACCAGCATCTTGGGGTCTTTGCCGGCTTGGGCTTCACTAAAGGACGCAAACGCTCTGGTTAAGCCGTATTCATAAGACAAGCGTCCGCTATGCTCGTCCCCGTCTGTCGCGAGCGTGGCAAGCGCGGAGCGCTTGTTTACCGCAAACTCCTACCTTTGTTGTAGGGGCTTTACGTGGGGCTCTGACGAGTAAGCCAGTCAGCGCCATACTCGGCCTCCGCCTCCGACAGATTGAAGCCGCCTTCTATCAGAAAATCGGCGCCTATCTTTTCCTTCGCTACCTTCGCGAGGTATGGCGCCAGCGGTATCTGCCTTTCCAGTTTTGGGCTTCTTCAAAGAAGCCTTCCTTTTCAAGCTCTATGCTTCTCATTTTGAGCTCAAGTTTTTCGTGTAAGGTCATTGTGTGGGTTTGCCGCATAAACCTCTCCTCTCAATGTTTTTCAGGATACCGTAAACCCCCGCCGCCGCGCATCACGTATGTATCCCGCATTAAAGGCGCGGAAACATTGACGCTCCAATGTGCTTTAGCCGTATCATTTGTCCTGTCTGCCCAGCTCGACCGGCGTCAGGCAAAGCAGGTCCGCCAGCGCCGTTTCTTCGCCTTCCGACAGTTCACCGGGGATGATCAGCGGGTCATCCGGGCTTGGGGGCAGCAAAAAACCGCCGTCCAGGAAGCGGCGGAATACCAAAGGCCAATCTTTGCCTGCATCCGCCCATGCCGGGCGGATGTATATCCCATCCGGACGCCAGCTTTCTTTGGTTAAAGGCCGGTCGAACGCTTTTTTTATACATTTGAAGCTCATAACACCGCGTTCCGGCCGCGCCAAAAGGTCGTAAACCGCGCGCGTGGCGGCGGCAAGTATGAAAGGCGCCACGAATCCCCCGGACGGATAGCAGTTTTGGCGGTCCCTGTCGCAGACTATCACGGCCGGGGCAAGCTGGAAGGGCAGGATTGGCCGAAACGCGCCGCCGCCGGACTCAACCGTGCAAAATGGCCGCCATACGGGAAGTTCCCGGTAAGCGGGCACGGCGAACCAGTCCGCATACACCTTGAAGGCTTTACCGGGAAATAGCCGCAAAAGCGCGTTTGTGAAGCGCCGCTCCGCCGCGTTTGGAAACGGCGCAAAAAGTCCCCGTTCCGCCGCGTTTTTCATATCATGCACAACCTTCACCGGCTTGTGCCCCAGAATCGCCGTCCCGCCGCACTGCCAAAGGTCAACAAAACGCCGTCCCCCACCGTACAGACGAAACCCGCGTAAACGTGTTATGTTTGGAAGCATTTGCAGTAAATCTGTCATTATCCCTACGCCGGAATTTTACCATGCCGGCAAAGTGTATTTCCAGCGACCCGGTAAGCGTTCCGTACGATTTCCTTGAACTGTCCATAAATAACAGGGATAACACCCAGCTTCTCATTCCGGCTGTATGGTACCGCTTGCGCGGTAGTCAGAAAGCACATTTGCACGGAGGCTTGCGGCCTCTCTTGTTGCGGTACTGTGGGCGGATAGGGATGTTCGATCAGGCAGGACTTATTCGCAGTGCGGGCTGCTGCGCAGACCACACATATTATAATAGACTTGTTCGACAACCCGGTTGGTTGTCTCACAGTCTTGCGGTTTTTCAGGCTTTCAGCCTTACAAAACTGCGTTTTTTAATGGAAGTGGGCGCGGAAACTGAAGTTTCCAAA
>JAIRMP010000195.1 GCA_031258615.1 Spirochaetaceae bacterium
AACCTTTTGGCGGGCTTCGTCCGGCGTGTACGGGTAGGCGTGGAAGTAGACTGCAAAGACGCGCATCCCCCGCAGCGCCATCAGGTAGCCGGCTACAGGCGAGTCGATGCCGCCGGACAGGAGCAGCATACCGCGCCCCGATACCCCGACCGGCAGCCCGCGCAGGCCGCGTCCTTCGGCGCCGTAAATGTAGGCGCGCTCCCTGACCTCTATGTTGACCGTCGCTTCCGGCGAGTGGACATCCACAGTGAAACCGGGTATCGCGTCCGTTATCCTGCTCCCGGCCATGCTGCATATCTGGTACGAACTAAGGGGGAAGCTCTTGTCTGTCCGCCGCGCTTCCACCTTGAAAGAACGCGCGCCTCCGTCATGGCAAACACGCGCCTCGTCCACGGCGGCGCTGATGAGCGCCTCCACCGTTTTTTCAGTCCGGCGCGCCTTGGCCCAGCCGCTTATCCCGGCAAGCCGCGAAAACACATCCTCACAGGCGGCCTGCTTTTCCGCAGGGCAGTTTACGTACAGGCGTCCTTCAGTCCTGTTGATGGACGCGCCCGTGCCGCGCAGCATCGCGGCGAGGTTCCCCGTCAAAACCCTGACAAATGTTTCGCGGTTGCCGCCCTTCAGCGTGAGTTCTCCAAACTTTAACAGATACAGCAAGCCCTGTTCGTCCATTATGCGCCGTCTCCCTCCATTCGCCGCGCAAACCATTTTATTACGGCTTCGGCGCGCGAGGCAAACGAGTCGCCGGCCTTTTTTTTAAGGCCCGAAAACGGAGGCGCCTTGGTCATGCTGGCGGCGTATATAAAAAAGTATTGATCGGCGTCAATGACGGCGGAAAGGACGCAGAGTTTTTCCTTTGCGGCAAGCGGTACTATGCCGTAACTGATTGCGTTGCAGTTCTTTTGTGTAAAAATTATCGCATCCTCCCCTATAAAATAATCGTAGCGGTACACGTTGTCGCCAAAACTCAGGTCTTTTTGCCGCGCGTAAAGCGTAAGTTTAGACGGAAGGGGTCCCGCTGAAAAAACAGGATCATCCTGGATTAGTTTTTGCCGTGGGTCGTTTATTACGGACGATTTTTCGTAAAAAGTCCGCATACTGCCGCGGCTCCGCGAATAGTATTCGATTCCGGCAAGCGTGCTTAAGGATACAAGCACATTCAGCACGGCAGATTTTTCAGACGCGGTCCAGCCCGCTTTATAGTACGACGCCGGTTTTTTGTACAGGTAAAGACTTTCGACAAGCATGGACGGCGCTATGGACGCGGCGCTTTCCGCAAAGATCGATCTCAGCTCCGCGTTATCCGGCATCAGGACAGGGTTTACCTCTCCAAACTGAACGTTGCTTAACAGTTTGCCCTGCAAGAGTTCCACCATTATGGTTTTGCTGACAAACCCGCCGCCAAACGGATCGTCCTCTCCATCAAGCGGCGCGGGTATGCCGTCTTTGGCAGAGGCGAAACAATAAATAACGAATAGTAACAGGCGTATAATGTTTTTCATGTATGAGTTTCAAAGTGAGATATGCCGTGCGCGGCGAGCAGATCGTAAAAACGTTTTTGGTTCCAGTACGGGACAACGAGTAAGCCGCCCTCCGCCCGCATCGCCACGCCGCGCAGTTCCGGGTCGGCAAGAAGTTCCGCGGAGGCTTCCCGTTTTAGGGGCGTGTCGGACGGCAGTTGGTAGACAATAGCGTCCAGCGCTTGCTTGTCAAAAAAATCCGTGCGATCGAGTACCATTTTGAACAGTTTTTCCCAATGCGGCGCGGGATTTTTTTCTATCAAGTTATGAAATTTTTTTACGCGATCCTCTATATGCGTCTTGTTTTCACAGCCCGAAATAAACGTTGACGGGTTTATGCGCCACCTGTCCGTTCCCAATTTTTCACCTATGCGGTCAAGAAAGATAGTACGTTCAAGAGACTTCCCGCGCACGGTAACGAGGAACAGTTCGTTATCCGCTATGGCCTCGTACTTGTTTTGTGTCATTTTAGGCGCTTCGCTGCTGATGCCCAGACACCAGCGTCCGAATTCCGTAATCTTTACCGTTTTAAGGCTGTCGAAAATTGAGGCGGGCAATTTTTTATTACCGCGTTCAAGGATGAGCGGAGGCGGCGCCTGTGTTATTTCCAGTATCCCAAGGCTTGCACAGAGGTAAAAGTACCCTAAAAAAAGCGGCTTTTCGACAAAATCAAAAGTCAGCGACCCGGCAGGGTGGAAAATCTCCCAGTGGTTTTTTTTAATTTCCATTCCGGAAATATTGATTTTCTCCGCGTTTATCTTTAAGTACTGAGATTCATTTCCCCGAAAAAATGAAAGGTGTTTCCCTGAGTACTTTAGCTGCTTTACCAGCGCGCCGACATCGAATGTACGACCGTCTTCCGCGATGGAAACCAGGCTGTCCATCAGTATATGCCGCAAGGAAAAAATATCCGAATTCCTTTTTTCGGTATAAGTTGACATGGATTTACCCAAATGGTTAAAAAAAATATTGTACTCCATCGTTTCCGTAATCCAGCATCTGCCATCAATATCTCTTTTACCGGTCAAACCAAAAAACTGTTTAAGAAGATCGCGCAAAGCTTCAGCCGTATTTTCCGGCCTTGCCAATATGAGAAAATTTGCCGAAAAGAGCAGAAAATGCCCGAACAGATCGGCAGCCGCCGGCGAATACAGGGCAAGCGCCTTTTTCGTTTCAAACGGAAAAGGCGCAAAACCGGAAGCCTCGTAGAGTCTATTAACGGTTTTTTTTAAGAAAGACCGGTATAAATTTTTTTCTCCAAACTCCTCGCGTAAACACTCGTTTAACGCGTCGTGGAAAAGAGGCATGGATTCCGCAATCTCCGCGGTATTGTTGTACGGCGCCGCATCCGGCGATTCGTTACACACACAATTTTCCAGCGAGGCTTCGGGAGGCGGTGTAAACTGCGGCAGAAGCGCGGAACGGTAAAGCGGTTTTATGCCGATACAGCAAGAATAATTGCTGCCATCTCCTGATACCACAAGAAAGGGCAGTTTATACCGGGGAGACAAATCGTACATACGCCAGTCTCTTTTGGTGGTATTTATTTTTATGTTTAACGTTTTTTCCAGTATGTCGGTGAAAATGAATTCTTCAAACACGACCGCATAGAGTATTTTCTGGGAATCGGGAGGCAGCGAGAAAAACCATTTGTCAAACGAACCTGCCTCCGTGAATAAAAAATCATTTACGGCGTTTTCCATTTTTTCTCTCTTAAATTTTCCACGCATACCCCTGCCAAAAAAATCACTATACAGCCTCTCAGCCTCGCTCAGAGTCAAATAGTCCTCGTCAAAAAAATGGCGTACATTTTTTACCGCTTCTCTCAGCGCCTCGCCTTTAAGCGGCGTCTTTCGGGTTTCGATCTTTTCCGGTATGGTAATCATTATTTATCCCCCACAAGGTACGCGATGTCTTCCGGCGAAAGAGACTTGAGCGAGCCGGTATCGTCCGACAGGAGGGATGCGGCAAGATCGGCCTTGCGCCCTTGCAGTTCGAGTATACGTTCCTCTATAGTGTCGCGGGCGATCAGGCGGTAGCAGAACACCGGGTTTTCCTGTCCTATCCTGTGGGCGCGGTCTATGGCCTGCATCTCCGCCGCCGCGTTCCACCACGGGTCCATGATGAAAATGTAGTCCGCCGCGGTCAGATTAATTCCGGCGCCTCCCGTTTTTAGCGTCATAATGAAGGCTTTCACGTTAGGATTTGTCTGAAAACGGTGTACAAGGGTCTGCCTGTCGCTTGTGGAACCCGTCATCGTGATATTTTCTATGCCGCGGGCCGTTAAATCACCGCTTACATTCTCGACATTGGCCAAAAAGTTTGTAAAAATGAGGCACTTATGCCCGTTTTCCGCAAGCTCCGCCACGACATCCATCAAATAGCGCCGCTTTTCCGAGATGCCGTCATAAGCGCCGCCCGATTCGGGAGCGGAAGCAAGACGGCGCAGCTCGGAAAGCGCCTTGAATATGAAGAAAGCCTGCTTGTTGTACTCACCGCTTGCCACTATACCTTCGATCAGCCGCTTGTACTCAAGCCGCCGTCTGTGGTACACGGCAAGGTGTTCCGCCGGAAGCTCGATGAACGCGGTCTCCTCGGTCTTTGGCGGCAGATCGCGCAGCACGTCACGCTTCAGCCGGCGCAGCATGAACGGGTAGATGCGGGCCTTCAGTTCGTGCAGCGCGTCCTCGTCATTTTCTTCCTGAATCGGGTGGAGGTAGCGGGACATGAACTGTTTCTGCGAGCCGAAGAACGCCGGGTTCAGGAAGCGGAACAGGCTGTACAGGTCGGAAAGGTTGTTTTCTATCGGGGTTCCGCTCATCGCAAGGCGGTGTTTTGCCTTTAGACTCATTACGGCGGCGGCGGTTTGGCTTGCCAGATTCTTGATGTTCTGCGATTCATCAAGGATGATGTACAGGAATTCTATCGTCCCGAATTCCTCCACATCGCGGCGCAGTGTGGCGTAGGTGCTGAGTATCACGCTGAACTGATCCGCCTTGATCTCCGAAAAGTCGCGTTCCGCCCCATAATGCACCGAAACAGGCAGTTCCGGCGCAAAGCGCCGTATCTCGGCATCCCAGTTGTACACCACGGACTTTGGGCAGAGAACAAGGCAGGGAGCTGAGGCTCCCGGTTTAGGCTTGGCGCCGCCATGTATGGCGCCGCCATGTATGGCGCCGCCGCCTTTGCCCGCTCTGCCGCCTCCCGCTTTGGAAAGGGCATCTGCGTACAGGCGGCGGAGCAGCGATATCACCTGAATCGTTTTGCCAAGCCCCATCTCGTCCGCCAGGCAGCCGCCCATGCCGTACTCACGCAGATAGTCCAGCCAGCGCACGCCGTACTCCTGGTATGGCCGCAGGCAGCCTTCCGCCAGCGTCCATTCTCCGGGGCGCGAGGCTATGTCGTTGTAGTTGGTGAAGAAGGGGCGGGCATCCTCCCACGCCGCCCCGTCAACCTCGAAATTGTCATCCTGTAGCAGCAACGGAATGTCGAAGTATGACAGTTCTATCGCGCCGCCGTCCAGTATGGAGACGAGCCTGCCCAGCTTGTCCATAGTCCGCTTGTCGGGAAAAGCGTGCGAGCCGTCCGCAAGCGTGATGAACGATGAGCTTCTGTACTCGCGCATGAAATCCTGAAACGAGAAGGTCTGTCCCTCAAGTTCTACCTCGCAGGATCCGGACAGGTAGTCTATGCCCCGGCCCATAGAAAGCCGTACCTTTGGACGCGAAAAATTGAGCCTGTAATCTTTAAGCACCGTCGTTTGCAGCAACGCAAAGCGGCGGGTAAGGTTTATGATGTTTTCGGCAAAGAAAGCTTTCGCAAAATCCGGCGCGAGTATGAACCGTCCGTTTTCCTCGTGTATCATACTCTTTGCCGTTTTGTCCCATTTTAACAGCAGGCTGCGGAAAAGTTCGCCCGAATCTTCCGGGAACACAATTTCGGAAATGCCTATCGTTTTTTCCGCCTCGTCAATGTTCACCGCCGAGACTATCTCCTCGTTTTCGAGAAACAGCGGCGGAAAGTTTTGTAGATGAGCTATGGGGCGTATATGCAGGTAGCCGTAGCGGTCGATTTCCATGAATAGCAGGGCGGGCAGCGCCTGAACGGGGCGCGCCCTGCGGATGGTCCAGCCAGCGTAGAGAAGCGGTATACCGGTAAAACGTGAAAAGACGAGGGAGAGGAAGGCGCTCATCTCTGATTTTGGAATGCTGGTGTTAAGAAAACTGGTTTCTGTCCAGCGCGGGCCCAAGTCCGCTATACGGTGGACGGTGTTTCCCACCACGGCAAGCGAGGCGCTGTAAACGACAATGGCTGGCTGGGACTCGCCGCCGCCTCCGATTATGCCGCCTGATTCGTCCTCCAGCACAAGACCTGCCTTGATGGAGGCGCCGTCATGCGAGTCCAACTTTAGCGCACAGCGGAAAAAGCCGTCCGCGGTGTTTAACACCTCGCCTGCCGCGTTACGCAGCAGGCCCGCCGTCAAGAGCAGGTCGATAAGACGGCTTTCCGGGTTAAATACCACAGATCCGGATTTTTTCTCCGTGCCGTCGCCTCCAAAATCGACAAAAAACCCTCTCGCCTGCCTGCCGTATTCGGCAAGAAATTCCCGCAACGCTTCGCGTTCAACGCCTGTATAGCGGCGGTAATCCGGTAAACCACCCTTGACGCCCGATAAACGGAGCGCTGTTCCCGCCGAAAAACCATCATCCACATGTTCAAATGTAAAGTAAAAACCAGCCACGTTTTTAACTCTATTGATAATGTGGGAATTTTACAAGCATTCATGTCCACAAACGGCAAAAAAGTCAAAAATCAGGCCGCAAAAAAAAACCCCCCGGGAAAAGGAGGTGATGAAACCCGGGGGGCAAACTGAAACACAATCATAAATCATGCTCCAGCACTATACATTCAATATACATTCATATTTTTTTTTAGTCAACTACGCTAGGCAGGCCAGCCTGCACCAAACATACGCCAATGGTTGAGGAGTCGTCCTTGCGAGCGGCTTTACGAAGAGGGTGGAGTTTGCGGTAAGCCAGCCATCAGGCTGGCGGCGCAAACTCCTATGGCAAGCGCTTCGCGCTTGCCACCTGCTTGGCGGGACTGGCCGTTTGGGTATACTTTGGCGGCAAGGAGATTTTTATGGGGGAAGTACGAACGGAAATCACTCTGGTAAACATTGAGGATATTATGAAAGCGAGGAATGGGCTTATTCCTGAGAGTGAAATCAAGCGGCTGACGGCGAACGCCGTAGTGGATACCGGAGCATGGACGCTGGTTATTAACGAGGCAATCCGCGAAAAGCTGGGGCTGCGGGTGGAGGGAACCCTTGACACTACCGTTGCCGGCGGGGGAAAAGTCCCCAGCCAGGTAACGGAACGGGTGGAGATTCGCTGGGAAGACCGGGATTCCTCCTGTAAAGCGGTAGTCCTTCCCGGCGAGGCGGATGTGCTGCTGGGCGCGCTGCCCCTTGAAGAGATGGATTTGATGGTTCATCCAAAAACACGGGAAGTTGTCGGCGCTCACGGCGATACGATACTCAGCGTGGTCAAGTAGTAGTTAATAGAAAGCCGCCGAAAGGCGGCTTTCTTGTTTTATGGGGGTGTGGGCGCCGTAATTGCGAGGAGCACAAGCTGCGAAGCGGCTTGTGCTACCCCCAACTCTCTTTCCTCCGTACCCTCTGCGTCCTTTGCGGTTTTTCCACATAACAGGGTTGCGAATTTACCCCAAAAA
>JAIRMP010000228.1 GCA_031258615.1 Spirochaetaceae bacterium
AAAATGTAGATAAGCGTGCCCGTCCCCGCCGAAAAAAGGGCTGCCGACGGGTTTAAACCGGTTAAAAGCGGCACCAGTATCGTCGCCCCGAACATCGCGAACACGTGCTGAAGGCTCAACGGTATCCAGTGGCGCAAATCCGGTATATCACGCGGCCCCAATATTTGTTTTTCTGACATAAAAATCTCCTTATGTTTTTTCGCTGTTACAAATTGAATTTAAAAAACATCACATCGCCGTCCCTCACTATGTAGTCCCGGCCCTCAACGCGGTATTTCCCCGCCTCTTTGATTTTCGCTTCGCTGCCGTACTTCACGATGTCGTCAAAACCGTAAACCTCCGCCTTGATGAAGCCTTTCTCAAAATCGCTGTGAATCACGCCCGCAGCGCGGGGGGCCGCGTCCCCGGCATGAATCGTCCACGCGCGGCACTCATCCTTGCCGGCGGTAAAGAAGGTCGCAAGTCCCAAAAGCCGGTAGCAGGCGTGTATAAGGCTTGTAAGCCCCGTCTCCCGCAGGCCCAGCTCTTCCAAAAAGGCTTTTTTTTCACCTATATCCTCGATTCCGGCAAGCTCAGCCTCGAATTTCCCGCAAATGACGACCGCCTCGCTGCCTTCCGCCGCCGCTCGGCTTTTTACCGCCTGTACGTGCGCGTCCGGCTTGCCGGCGGCGGCGGTCTTTACCCCGGCTTCGTCCGTGTTGCAGATGTAAACCTGCGGCTTCAGCGTGATAAAGTGGCAGTCGTACACGGCGTCCCGCTCGTCGTCCGTCAGCGGCACAGAGCGGGCGGGTCTGCCGTCCTCCAGCGCGACCCGGAGCTTTCCCAGCGCCGCGAGCGCGGCCTCCGCCGCCTTCTTTTCCGCCTGCGCCTGTACTTTCAGCGCCCTCTCCGCCCGCTCCCGCTTTTTTTCAAGTGTCTGGAGGTCGGCAAGGGCAAGCTCAATGTTGATCGTCTCCATGTCGGAAGCGGAATCAACTTTGTTGTTTACATGGATCACATCGGGGTTTTCAAAGCAGCGTACCACCTGCGCTATCAAAGCGGTTTCGCGTATATGCGCCAGGAATTGGTTGCCCATCCCCTCCCCGCCGGACGCGCCCTTTACGAGGCCGGCTATGTCGACAAATTCCACCGCCGCCGGTATCGTCCGCGCCGGGTTAAAGATGGCGGTCAGTGCGGACAGCCGCTCGTCCGGCACGTTCACAACGCCGATATTGGGGTTTATCGTACAGAACGGATAGTTCGCCGCCTCAGCCGGCGCCGAGCTCAGCGCCGAAAAAATGGTGGACTTCCCCACATTCGGAAGCCCCACAATACCACAATTCAAAGCCATACCCCAATATAACCCATTACCCGCTAATATATAAGTACGCATGGAGTTTGCGGTAAGCAAGCCCCCAGGCTGGCGGCGCAAACTCCCAAGCTCAACGCGCAGCGTTGAGCCGTCATCCTTGCGAGCGGCATTACGAGGAGGGTGGAGTTTGCGGAGACAACCGTGCAACGGTTGTCCAAGCGCGTAGCGCGCCGCAAACTCCTGATATGATGTGATCCCGTGTCAATAGCCTACTACAAAATTTTTTTTGAAATCACTCCAGTCTTGGCTTCATAAGGCCGTAACAAAAATTCTCGCTTTGTACGAAATAGCATACAGGCAAAACGGTAAATTATTTTTATGTGTATATTTTCATACAAAATACTGTATCGCTGGTCGAAATCTTTCAATTTTGTATCATAAATTCACGGTCGGAGCAGCCGCCACCCTCATTGACAGCGCAACCCCACACGCCGCATCTCAAAGAATCAATCACCATTACGGCAAAATTCAGCGGCAAGTACCGGTAATTAGTTCACTATCCACTTATCCCCTGCCTGTACGGATGTTAGTGGATATGCTAAGCGTTCCACTTTAACTGTTCCCTGCAATTCCCCCTCACTCCTCATTGACGGCTATAGACTATTTTATTCAGGTTTTTCTGCCGATATTCAAGCGAGGAGCTTTCAAATTTATGTGTGTTACCCCTGTTAAATCTTTACTTTTGATGATTTTTATCGCGGCAGCCGGTACAGTTCCGTCCGGCGCGGCAACCATTTCGATAATGATCATCGAAACGGGAGCGGTGGACGAAACCGCCAAAAGTACGGCGGACATTTGGGAAAGCGGCATAATGGATGCGTTTTTTGACGAAGGGCATATTGTCTGCAATACCCCTACCATAAAGCTTCCAAGCCTGGACGATGAAGAACTCCCGAAAGAGGCGCGCCGTAACTTTGAAGACGCGGATATAAACGGGGTTGATTATTTTGTCATAGCTCAATTGAACTATTCGCAAACCGAAAGCTCCGTGATAACAGGCCCTGATACAGTATCTCTCAGACTGTACCGGATTAACCCATACGGTATGCTGCACAAAACAAGTTATCCGGTCAATCCCGATCTTCCCGTGCCGGAGAAATTTTCCGGCGCAAAAAACGCGGCGCAGATGCTCTCCACATACATTAGAGGTGGACTATGAACAAACGGTGTATAAAAAATGCAAAAAAATTATTTATTGCCGTCAATATTTTAATTTCGATTCTACTGCTGACAGCCGCCTCATCGTTTTGGGAAGGCTCTTCTTCTACCGATACTTATGGTATACTACCCGACCGGGGTTTCTATGTGGCCACCAGTTTTTTCCCGCGCAACACGGTTGTCGATATTACGAATCTTGAAAATGGAAGAACGATTCAGGCGATCGTGGCCGGAAATTTATCTTCTCCGGGTACTTCGGTACTTCTGTCCCGGGACGCGGCGGAATCGCTTAGCTCCGGAAACCGGACATCAACCCGGATACGTATGAGTTCACCTTCAGATTCTGTGGCCTTTTCACGCTTCAGTGACGGCAGGAGTTTTTCAGGCGATCCCGATTACGACCCTAAAGCCTTTATAAAAGAAAATTTTTTGCCCCTGCAAACCCAGGCCAAAAGCGCCGAACCTTCTTACGACAAGAGGGAAACTTACCCCTACGGTACTTACCCCAATTCGCCGCCGCCTGTAAAAGTGATCCCGGATCCCCCCGATCCCCAAAAAGACGCCGCAGCCGCTGCTCAGCCTTTACCGGCCTATGAAATCTCGCGTACCCTGCCGCCTCCCGCAGCGCCGCCTGAACCTGTCACCATATTCATGCCGGCCCCAGTACCTACGGCACTTACGGTCGAAGAAGAAACGGAGGATGTGGTCGAAACAGCCGTTGCAGCCGCGCCGGAAATTCCGGAAGTGTACAGCTCGCCATACCCGCTGTCTCCAGGCCAATATATAGCGCTCACCAGCCCCGATACACCGACGCCGTTTACAATACCGGAGCCGGAACCGGAAAATCCTTTTCCCGATGTAAACTCTCCATACCCAAATCCAATTGACTACTCTGCCCAACCACGTCTGGTTTTGGATGAGGCGGAGATCGGTGAAGCATACGAATTGGCGGCAGCGGACAGGCGGGAGCCCGGTAAAGTTCCTGAACAGGAACTGCCGCCGGAAATTGTTTTACCTGGATTAATCCCGAAAGAAACCGGGCAAGTTGCAGCCTTAACCGATGCCGTCATAATTTCACCTTACGATATGGCGGAAACTCCAATTACTGAAACTCCTACTGAAACCCCGGTTATACCAGAAGTGATTCAACCCGGAACAATTCCGGTTGAAACTACGGCAGAAATAACACTTGCGGAAAAGGATGATGAAAGTGACTTCATACCTGATGTTTCTACACCCGGAACCCCGCCCGACTACACCGGCCTTATACCGCTGACCGATGCTTCAAGCCCTTCTCCTATGGATGTTTTCGATATTTTAATCGCGGAACAGGAGGAAACTCTCACCCCTGATACAATTTCCCCCGCCTTGTTCCCCGGCGAAGAAAAAATAGTAACCCTGACCGATGCCACCAGCCCTTCTCCTATGGATGTTTTCGATATTTTAATCGCGGAACAGGAGGAAACTCTCACCCCTGATACAATTTCCCCCGCCCTGTTCCCCGGCGAAGAAGAAATAGCAGTACTGACCGATGACGTAAGCCTTTCTATGGATATTTTCGAAGAGCCTGATGCTGTCTATTTAACACAGCTTCCTGATGGTACGGAAATAGTACCGCTTGGCGATGCGCCATATCCAAATCTGGACAAAGATATTCTGCCCGACGTGTCCTATCCTGGCGAATCACCTGCCGGGATTATTGAAGGGGAATTGTACGATGCGGTGTTCCGGGCGGGCAGTGTTACTCCCGAAATATCACTTTCGTACGCAGATCCCGGCACGACAGGGACTATAGAACTGGTAGACGGCAACTGGGTGCTGAAAGACGCTGCCGGCGGCGAATACATCCTCGGTGCGGAAGCTACCGATGCTGCCGGCGATGAATTCCTGCTCGGCGCGGAGGCGTCTCCCTATTACGCTGAGCCGGGGATGACCGGCACGATAGAACTGGTTGACGGCTACTGGGTGCTGAAAGACGCCGCCGGCGGTGAATACATCCTCGGCGCGGAGGCGTCTCCCTATTACGCTGAGCC
>JAIRMP010000253.1 GCA_031258615.1 Spirochaetaceae bacterium
TTTTACCGGGCCGACATGATGAGTGCTCCGGCGCAAACGCCGGAGCTTGGAGAAAACGCAGGCGTTTTCTCCACAAAATTTTCTACAATTACCGAAAAACTAAAAATAGTCTTGAAGAACGATAATTACAAGTTTCAGGAAAATATCTCCGGGCGGCTGTTTACTTCCGACATCGGCTTTACCGACAATGGAGAAGCCTACACCCGCTTCTGGAATAAATATGAACGCCCACCTGCTCCGGTCTACCAGCAGTTCATCATAGACCGGCGGGATTTACTGGTGCCGCAGAATATCCGCGAAGTAAAGGGGAGTTTCTTTACTCCGAAAATTTGGGCAGATAAATCAAAGGAATACTTGGCCGCCGTTTTCGGTGATAACTGGCAGGAAGAATATTACATCTGGGATTGTGCCGCCGGAACCGGGAACCTGCTGGCGGGACTTACCAATAAATACAACCTGTGGGCAAGCGATATAGAACAGGGAAACGTAGAGACCATGCAAAGCCTGATTGACATTGATGAAAACCTCAATTTGCTTCCCGCCCACGTGTTCCAGTTTGACTTTTTGAATGACGGTTTTGATAAACTACCGGAGGAATTGAAAAAGATTATTGACGACCCGGAGAAACGGAAAAAATTAATTGTTTACATCAATCCGCCGTATGCGGAGGCAGGAAACAAAAAAACCATCATTGATCAGGGGGCAAATAAAGCGAAAGTTGCCGCTAGCAAAATATTTGACCGCTTTGAAAACATGCTTGGCGCTTCAATGCTTGAATTGTTTGCTCAATTCATGTTGCGTATTTATGCCGACATACCTGATTCCAAACTCGCCATGTTCAGTAAAACAAAGCACATATCCTCAGCCAATTTTATCAAATTTCGTGAATATTTTCAGGCCAGCTATAAAGGCGGCTTTGTCTGTAAAGCAAATACCTTTGATAATGTTAAAGGCGAATTTCCAATAGCGTTTTTGATATGGGACTTGGACAATAGCCAAAGAATCAGTTCTGTTGTAACCGATATATTGTTGACCGATAACGATCAAAAGCAGTGTTGGAAAAGTGGAACCAAAGAATTCCGTGAAGTTACTAAAGGCGAATTTAGCGTTGACTGGTTGAGAAAGCATTACGATAAAGAAGGAGAAACCTTGGCTTATCTGCGCTTGCACCAAAACGATATTCAAAATAAAAACGCCGTTTTTATTACCAGCAGGCCATCTGAAAGGGACTTTATCAAACACGAGGCGGTTAGTATCACTAAAAATAATTTTATAGCAGCGGCAATTTACTGTTCAATACGGCAGGTAATAGAGGCTACCTGGTTGAATGACCGGGATCAATATTTGTTTCCTAATGAAGGATGGGAAAAAGATACGGATTTTCAAAATGATTGTTTGGTTAATGTCTTGTTTAACAATGTCATTCAAAGCAGTCATGGTATAAATCACTGGCTACCCTTTACGGAAACCGAAGTAGATGCAAAGGAAAAGTTTACTTCCAGCTTTATGACCAATTATATGAAAGATAAATTCTTTAGCGATGAAGCGCAGGCGGTTCTTGACGCAGGCAGGCAACTCTGGAAGTATTACCATAAAAAAATAAAAAACGATAAAACCGCCTCCGTTAATGCCTCATGCTATGACATACGTGAATATTTCCAGGGCCGTAATGAAAACGGAACAATGAATACCAAATCAGATGATGAAACATACAATGCCCTTATTAAAGCGTTACGTGAAAATCAAAAGATACTTGCAAAGAGAATAGAGCCTAAAATATATAAATATGGGTTTTTGAAGGAGTAGGGGATATTTATGGCAGAAATACTGAAAAGAAACAAATATGGTGGAATAGGAGCAGCACGGCAAGAAACGGGCGGAATATGGTATGGAAGTCCTAAAAACCCTTTCGACGGAGCTTCAAGAGGAATTTGGGAAAGGCTTTGAAGAACGCAATCTTCGCAATTTCAGGCAAAGGCTTTGCCTTTGTATCCCGGCAGCAGCTTATACGCACGGAAACAAAGTATATGCCCTATCTGCCTACTGAAGAAGAACTGATCGTCGAAATTGAGCGGCAAAAAGAAATTCTGAAAATCCAGCACGGTGATGGATGATCGTATTTTTGCATATCCGTGTAATATTTGGGAGCTGTACATTAATCGAGTAGAAAGCTACCCATTAACTTGTCCAATAACCAACAAGACTGTCAGACAAATCCGCGACTTCTTTCCACCCTTCTTGTGGTCAGGTGCTTGCGAAAGCGCCGAACCAGATGCGCTCTTTATGCGCTCTTTACAGCTTTAGGTGTTTTCGGGTTTGAAAGCAACTTTGAAGCTTTCCTGGCAACCGATTTTGAAGTTTTCTCATTATTTGGCATTTAATAATTCAACAAAAGCACGTTCCAATCACCGAAAATATAAACATGGCGGGGCTGGCTTACCGCAAACTCCTGGCCACCATGCAGGCGACGCGTCTTCATGCCGAAGCGCGTAACCAGCCTGCCAGCCTGCCGCTTGACTGCTTGGGAAAATGGGACTTAAACTACTTATAGAGGCCCTCTTGGAAGACAGTGTAACTATTGTGCTGGAGGGTGGAGATTTAATCTCTGCCGTGTGCGGCTCCAACGACAGTAATTTAAAAGTCCTTGAACGTACTCTTGGCGGTAAACTTGCCGTACGCGGTAACGAAGTGCGTATGGAAGGACTGAACGAGACGGACGCGGAACGATTTCGCACTGTGATGGATAACCTGATCAGCGCAGCGCGGCTTGGAGAATCGCCTTCGCCGGACTTTGTAAAAGCCCTTGCCGGCGGAGATTTGGACGCGGAAAACGGCCAGGCGGTACGCCACACGGAAGCGATACGTTCAGGCTGCATTAACATACCGCATGGTTTAGGCAAAGTTTTTCCGCGCAGCGGCAACCAGGCCGGCTATGTTCAGGGAATGCGGGAAGCGGACATCTGTTTTTGCGTGGGGCCCGCCGGTACAGGTAAGACCTACCTTGCCATAGCAAACGCGCTCTCGCTCGTGCTGTCAAAAAAAATCCGCAAACTGCTGCTTACCCGTCCCGTTGTAGAGGCAGGGGAGAGCCTCGGCTTCCTGCCGGGCGACCTCGCGCAAAAGATAAACCCGTACCTCCGCCCGCTTTACGACGCGATGGAGGCGCTAGTCCCCTACGAAATAATACGGCGCATGGAGGAGAACCGCGTCATCGAGATTGCCCCGCTCGCGTATATGAGGGGGCGCAGCTTGAACGAGGCGTTTATCATACTGGACGAGGCGCAGAACACGACAAAGGAACAGATGAAGATGTTCCTAACCCGCATAGGGCAAGGTTCGCGGGCCGTTATAACTGGGGACACCACCCAGATCGATCTGCCGAAACGCATAGATTCAGGACTTTTGCACGCGCTTGCTATCCTCAAAAACGTTGACGGCATTCATTTTTCTTATCTGAACACCACGGATGTGGTCAGGAATACGCTTATCAAGAAGATAATACAGGCTTATGACGACGAGAAACATATTTAAAACCGTGATGGACGCGATAAAGTCCACCGGGTTCACAATAAAACAATCGGTGGCGGCGCTGCTTTCATTCATAGTTTCCGCCGGCGCGTTCCTTTCGGGCAAAAATTCGGGGACAAATACATATATAGGCCACCTGCTGCTTTTTTTACTGTTTTTTGCGCTGATGATATTTTTTACAGGCCGCCGTTTAAGCTCACGCGGAACCCGCCGCCGCGCGGAAGCGGAAGTGATACTACTTTCAATTCTGAGCGGCGCTTACTTCATCGCCGTCTTTTTTATCAGGGACATCAACATGTTCAACGGGTATATGCCGGTCTCTGTAGCGCTGCCCACGGCGCTGGTCGTGATGCTGGTTTCCATCTCGATAGATTCCCGGCTTGGCATGATAATGGCGCTGCTGCTGCCCATGGGCGCGCTGCTGTCCGGCTCGATAGACACCTACTCGTACATGATGGCGGCGGCCTCCAGCGCTTCAAGCGCGTTGTCGCTGCGCATGGCGCGGCGGCGCATGGACATGGTAAGGGCCGGCGCGGTAATCGCGGTAATAAACATCATCACCGTTATTTCGATCATGCTGCTGGAGAACTGCCCGGCGAGATACTACCCGTTCATCATATTCTGGTCTGCCGTGAACGGCATGGCGTCCGGGATGCTGGTTCTCGGCATCCTGCCCATAATAGAAAACGCGCTACGCCTTGCCACGACATTCAAGCTGATAGAGCTGCTTGATACCGGCGCGCCGCTGCTGCGCAAGCTGGAAAGCTCGGCGCCGGGAACGTACAGCCACTCCATGATGGTCGCCTCGCTCGCGGAGACCGCCTGCAACGAGATCGGGGCAAAGGCGCTGCTTGCGCGGGTAGGCGCCTACTACCACGACATCGGCAAGATAGACCATCCCGAATACTTTGTCGAGAATCAAAAACTTTACAACAAACATAACGAACTGAACCCCAGGCTTTCCGCAACAATTATTCGTAGCCATGTAAAACTTGGGCTGGAAAAGGCGGCGGCGATAGGGCTGCCAACGGAAGTTATCAGTTTTATCGCGGAACACCACGGCAATTCGCTGATAAAGTGGTTCTACAACGCCGCGCTCGAGAAGGAGGGGCAGGTTGACAAGGAGGACTTCTGCTATCCGGGCAACCCGCCGCGTTCCCGCGAGTCGGCTGTCGTGATGCTCGCTGACGTTACCGAGGCCGCGACACGCACGCTTGAAAAGCCTACTGTAGCCCGTCTTGAAAAATTCATTGACGATCTGTTCAGGGACAAGTATGAAACCGGCCAGCTTGCCGAATCCGCCCTGACATTCCGCGAACTGGAAACGATAAAGTCCTGTTTTGTCCGCGTGCTTGTCGGCTTTTACCACTCCCGCATAGAGTATCCCAAGCTTTCCAAAAGCGAGACGTCAGGGGACAGTTAATAGTGGACAACCGCTTCGCGGTTGTCTCCGCAAACTCCAGGCAACTTGGCCTGCTATACCAGGGAGCGGGCGATGCGGACTATGTCGGCGAAAACGCCGGCGGCGGTAACCTGTGCGCCCGCGCCGGGACCCTTTATCACCATGGGGAGACTGCTGTAACGTTCCGTTGTAATCACGACAATGTTGTCCGAGTCGACAAGCGAGCGGAACGGGCTTTCGGGCGGCTCGGCGCGCAGACTTATGCGGGCGGAACCGGCCTCAATTACTGCGATGTAGCGGAGCCGCTTACCCTCCGCGCCGGCGGCGGCGCGGAGACTTTCAAAACCTGCGTCCGCTTTCTCCAACTCCGTGAAGAAGGCGTCCACGTCCGGCGCGCTGAAGCAGGCATCCGGCAGTATGGGCTCTATGCTCACCTGAGAAAACTCCAGCGGGAGACCACATTCACGCGCCAGAATCAGCGCCTTCCGCGCCGCGTCCATCGCGTTAAGATCGTCGCGGGGGTCAGGCTCCGTGTAACCCTTCGATTTTGCCTCGCGGACAAGGGCGGAAAATGACTTTTCCCCGTCAAAATTGTTGAAAATAAAACTCAACGTGCCGGAAAGCACAGCCTCTATGCGCAAAACATTGTCGCCGGACAGACGCAGGTCGCGCAGGGTCGATATTACCGGCAGGCCGGCGCAGACGGTAACCTCGTAAAGGTAGGGAATACCCCTGTCGCGGGAGTATTCGGTGAGCCGCTTGTAGTAGTCCAGCGCGCCGGAATTCGCCTTTTTGTTCGGCGTTACTATCGCTATGGCGGAGCGCAGCACAGTTTCGTAGACCGCCGCCACCGCCTCGCTCGCCGTACAGTCGCAAAAGCAACTGTTCGGCAGGTTGAACGCCTTCATCTGTTGTACAAAGCCATCTATGTCGAACGGCGCGGTGGAAGCGGCAAGAAGCGCCTTTGCCCGCGCCGGGTCGAGCCCGTTGCTGTCGAATACCATTCCGCGTGAATTGGCAAGACCGCAGATGTTTATCTGTATCTTGTAACGGCCCGCCAGCGTTTCCCGCTGCCCGCTTATCTGTTCGAGCAGCGTGCCGCCTATCAAACCGCAGCCTACAAGAAAGAGGTTCACGGAGCGCGTACCGGACAGGAAGAACGCCTCGTGTATCGCGTTGAGCGCCTTGGCCTCGTCCTGCTTCGCCACCACCGCCGATATGTTTATCTCGGACGAGCCCTGGGCTATGGCCGCCACGTTTACCCCGTTGCGCCCAAGCGAGTAGAAAACTTTGCCGCTTATGCCGGGGGTGTTTTTCATGTTTTCACCTACAACGGCTATTATAACGAGGTTCTGCTCCGCCGCCGGTTTTTCCAGCAGGCCGCTCTGTATCTCGAGCGCGAACTCCTCCTCTATGGCGGCGATCGCCTCCGCCGTATCCCCCGGCGTGACGGCAAAGCATATAGAATGTTCGCTGGACGCCTGGGTTATCATTATCACGTTGATGCCGCGCCGGGCGAGCGCGCCGAACAGCCGGGACGAAAATCCTGACACGCCGACCATGCCCGTCCCCTGTACGCTGACAAGCGTGATGTTTTCAAGCGAGCTTATCCCGCGTACCGGCCATTTGTTATCGGTCTTCTTGTCCGAAATCAGCGTGCCCTTTCCGTCCGGGTTGAGGCTGTTACCTATCCATACCGGGATTTTTTTCCCAAGCAGGGGCTGAACTGTAGGCGGGTAGAGGACTTTCGCGCCAAAATGAGACATTTCCATCGCTTCGGAATAGGTTATCTCGTCTATGCGGAAGGCGTTTTTCACCATTTTAGGGTCTGCCGTGAGGATGCCGTCAACGTCCGTCCAGATTTCTACCCGTTCCGCGTCCAGCGCCGCGCCAAAGATCGCCGCCGTGTAGTCGGAGCCGCCGCGCCCCAGTGTTGTTGTGGCGCCTTCCTGGGTGGACGCGATGAATCCGGTCGCTATTTGCAGCGCCTTGTGCCCGGAAATATAATTTTTTATGTTTTGATAGCTTTCTTCCACAAGAATTTTCGCGCCGCCGTGCCGTTTATCGGTTTTCAGGAGGAGCCGCGTATCAAGGTACTCCGCGTCCTGCCCGTTCATCCTAAAGCTTTCTGCTATCAGCGAGGCGGACAGCCGTTCCCCAAAGCTCATTATGTAATCGAGCGAGCGCGGCGACAGTTCTTTCAGTATGTATATGCCGTCAAGCGCGCGGCGCAGTTCCGCGAAAAGCGCATCGATTCCCAAAAGCGCCCGCAAGCGCGTTTCGCCTTGCAGTAAAGCTTCCGCCGTCTCCTTGTGCCTGCCGGTCAGCGCCGCCGCCGCCGTCTCAAATGTCTCGCCCCGCCCGGCGGCGCGCGCCGTCTCTATCAGCGTATCGGTTACGCCGGAAAACGCTGAGACTACTACCACTCGAGCGCCGGCCCGTCCTGATGTTATTTCTATCAGTTTTTCTATCGCGCCCGCGCTCCCTACGGATGTCCCGCCAAATTTCATTATTACCATGATATAAATAAATACCCCTTCCCCCCTCCTTTTTCAAGCCAGGCAGGCAGGCGGGTTACGAGTCGTCCTTGCGAGCGGTTTTACAAGGAGGGTGGAGTTTGCGGTAAGCAAGCCGAAGGCTAGCGGCGCAAACTCCTATGCAAGCCGTAGGCTTGCACGCTGAGCGTGAAAGCAAGCGG
>JAIRMP010000219.1 GCA_031258615.1 Spirochaetaceae bacterium
AGCATTTTTCCCTAAAATTCACTTTCCCCCGAACATCGGGGGAACTCCCCCACACATCGGGGGAACTCCCCCGAACACCGGGGGAACTCCCCCGAACACCGGGGGAACTCCCCCGAACATCGGGGGAACTCCCCCAAACACCGGGGGAACTCCCCCGCACACCGGGGGAACTCCCCCGAACACCGGGGGAACTCCCCCGAACACCGGGGGAACTCCCCCGAACACCGGGGGAACTCCCCCAAAGACCGGGGGAACTCCCCCAAAGACCGGGGGATATTCTATCCGCTTTTCCCGCAAACTCCACCCTCCTTGTAAAGCCACTCGCTGGTCGAATCGCGTAACCAGCTTGCTTTCACGCTCAGCGAATGGCAAGGACAATGCCTCAGCCATTGGCGTACGTTTGGTGCAGGCGTGCAAGCCTACGGCTTGCATAGGAGTTTGCGCCGCCGCAAGGCGGCTGGCTTACCGCAAACTCCACCCTCCTTGTAGAGCCACTCGCTGGCCGAATCGCGTAACCCGCTTTCTTTCACGCTCAGCGAATGGCAAGGACGACTCCTCAGCCATTGGCGTACGTTTGGTGCAGGCTGGCCTGCCTGCTTGACGGGGGAGGGGGGAGCGGGTAGGATGATTTCATGAATATATCGACATATACGGTAAAACCGAAACTGCCGGCTTCGCTGAAGCCGCTGGAAGAGATTGCGCGCAACCTTTGGCTTTCGTGGAACTATGACGCGGTGCAGCTTTTTATCAGGCTGGGCGATCATGAGGTATGGAGTGAGACGCGGCAGAGCCCGATAAAGACGCTGGGAAAGGTGAGCCAGGCCAGACTCAATGAGTTTGCCAAGGACGATTCGTTTCTCGCGGCGCTGAAAGACGTTTACGATCAATTTTTGAAGTATAAGAAGCGCGAAACCTGGTACAAAGGACAGCGGCGTGATGTAGTAGCCTATTTTTCGATGGAGTACGGGATGGATGTCTCGCTGCCGATATATTCCGGCGGTTTGGGCATACTTTCCGGCGACCACATGAAGACCTCCTCCGACCTTGGCCTCCCCCTTGTAGGGGTGGGGCTTTTGTACAGGCAGGGATACTTTCAGCAGTACCTCAACGCGGACGGCTTTCAGCAGGAAAGCTACCCGGAAAACGACTGGTACAATATGCCGGTGGAGCGAAAACTTGGGAAAGACGGCAAACCGCTGACCATAGCCGTTGAGTTGGCCGGACGGCAGGCCTCTGCCCAGATATGGGAAGTGCGCGTTGGGCGCAACTTTCTGTACCTGCTCGATACCAACATTGAGGAGAATCCGCCCGATTTCAGGATGATCACGTCCGCGCTGTACGGCGGAAACAAGGAAACCCGTATACAGCAGGAGATACTGCTTGGGATAGGCGGCTACAGGGCGCTTCGCGCTATGGGGATAAACCCGGCGGTAACGCACATGAACGAGGGGCACGCCGCCTTCCTCAGCCTTGAGCGGCTTCGCGAGCTGATAAGCGGGCGGGGGCTGTCTTTCAACGAGGCGAAAGAGGCGATCTGGCCCACAAACATATTTACGACCCATACGCCCGTACCGGCGGGCAACGAACGCTTTGACATAGCGCTGCTGGAAAAGTATATGCGCCCCTGGGCCGGCATACTGGGAGTATCATGGGAAACGTTCCTCGGCTTTGGACGGGAAAATCCTGACAATCAAAGCGAAACCTTCTGCATGACGATACTGGCGCTCAAATTTTCCGCTTACGCCAACGGCGTTGCCGCGCTGCACGGCGTTGTTTCACGGGATATGTGGAAGAGCCTGTGGCCCGGTCTGCCGATAAACGAAGTGCCTATAAGCCACGTTACAAACGGCGTACACCCCAAGACATGGGTTTACAGCGGCATGAGCACACTGCTTGACCGTTATTTGGGGGCCAATTTTGAGGAAAAGCCGTCCGACCTGTCCGTCTGGAACCGTATGAGCCGGATTTCTGACGAGGAACTCTGGCGTACGCACGAGCGGAGGCGGGAACAACTGGTACGCTTTGTCCGCGACAGGCTGGAGGAACGCTACCGGCGCTCCGGCGCGAACGAAAGGCAGATTCGCAAGGCGGAAGACGCCCTCTCGCCCTACGCGCTGACGCTCTGCTTCGCCCGCCGCTTTGCCACATATAAGCGCGGCAGCCTGTTGCTCCGCGACCCGGAACGGCTGTTAAAGCTGCTCCGCGACCCTGAACGCCCCATCCAGCTCATATTCGCCGGAAAGGCGCATCCGCACGACATACCGGGCAAGGAACTGATAAAGAGCATAGTTCACTTTGCGGAAAAGTATGACGTTACAAGCCGCATAGTGTTCGTGGAGAACTACGACATGACGGTAGCCCGCTACCTTACATCCGGCAGCGACGTTTGGCTCAACACACCGCGCCGTCCGATGGAAGCGAGCGGCACTAGCGGAATGAAGGCAGCCATGAACGGCGTGATAAACTGCTCTATCCTGGACGGCTGGTGGGACGAGGCCTACAACTCTAACGTGGGCTGGGCGATAGGAAACGGCGAATACTACGCGGACGAGAACCTTCAGGACGACATAGAGAGCAAGGCGCTGTACGACCTGTTGGAGCGGGACATCATACCGTTATTCTACCAGCGGGGACGGGACAACCTGCCCCGTGAGTGGATAAAGATGATGAAGGTATCCATGCAGGAGATAGGGCAGTCCATGTCCAGCCACCGTATGCTGATGGATTATTCCAACAATTTCTACTTCCCCGCGCTCAAGAACTATCAGCGGATCATCAAGACCGATTATTCCGAATCGAAGGCGCTTGCCGCCTACTTTGCGAAACTCGGTGATTCGTGGGGGAATATCAAGATAGGCGATATTACCTCCAACGCGAAACCCGTCATGCAGCGCGGAGATTTCATTACGGTGAAGACCTACATAGAGCTGGGCGAGCTTAGCCCGGACGAGGTGCAGGTGGAACTCTACTTCGGGGCGGTATCGAGCCGGAACAACATTGATGACGCGCGCCGCTGCGAGATGAAGAGCGCCGGCAAGGAAGGGAACGGTTACCGCTATCAGGTACGAATCGAGTGCACGGATACCGGTATGCAGGGCCACACCGTGCGCATCCTGCCCAAGCACCCCGCTCTGATACACCCCTACCGCTCAGGCTTCATAAAATGGGCGTAGAAGGACATTGTGGGCGCTGAACAAAACCGTAATTTCCGGTATCTCGATCTGATAATGGCTTTTTTCGTGATGACGCTCATTCTGAGTAATGTGGCGTCATCGGCGAAGATAGTCGATCTGGGTTTTTCAATTTTTGGCCTGCCGCTTGCCTTTGACGGCGGCACGCTGCTCTTTCCGCTATCCTACGTGTTCGGGGATATACTGACAGAGGTGTACGGCTTCAAAGCCTCGCGGCGGGTAATCTGGACAGGTTTTTGCGCACTGGCTGTAAGCTCAGGCGTATTTCTGCTATTGCGATCCCTGCCCGCCGACGCCGCGTGGGAAGCGAGCGCGGGCACAGCCGCCTACGACGCGATACTTGGCGGCATGAGCACAGGCGGCATAGCTCTCGCGAGCCTTGCCGGTTATTTTGCCGGCGAATTCTCAAACTCCGTTTTGCTTTCCAGGCTAAAGGTAGTAATGAAGGGCAGGCTTCTCTTTGTCCGCACGATAGGCAGCACCCTGCTCGGCGAGGCGCTGGACAGCGTGATCTTTGTTTTTATCGCAAGCCTTGCCGGCGTGTTCGGCTGGGAACTTTTCCTTACGCTTGTCGTAACAAACTACCTTCTAAAATGCCTCGTCGAGGTACTGATGACGCCCTTAACCTACCTTGCCGTCCGAAAGCTGAAAAGGGCTGAGCGCGCCGACGTTTACGACTCAGGCGTTACCTATAATCCGTTTGCCGCCTGAAATATTGACAAAAATGAATCACTACACTTATTATGTGTGTAAAGAGATTTAAATGACGAATATAACGTTGGCAATGGATGAACAAACGCTTGCCCTTGGGCGGGAATACGCGAAGCGGCAGAATATTTCCTTTAATGCCTTGGTAAGAGGCCTGGTAGAAAAAACGGTAAAATCATCATTGGATGATTGGTTGGAGTATACCTTTCAACTAATGGATAAAGCTAACGTATCCTCAGACGGGAAAAAATGGAAGCGGAAAGAACTGTATCGTGGCTAAAATGTTTATAGATACAAATATTTTAGTTTATACATTGGATAAATACGACATAAACAAACATAACAGGGCAAGAGCATTACTAAAAAATATTAAGGACAATGAAACGCCCGTCGTGTCTACTCAAGTTTTGCGGGAATTTCATAATATAAGCACGAAAAAAGTATGGATAAATTATTGGCAAAAACCATAATGCATAATTTTACCAATATGGAAACGGTACAAGTAAATATAGATATAATTGAACAGGGAATAGATATAAGTATTTTATCAAAAATATCATTTTGGGACGGACTCATAATAGCATCCGCGGAATATGTAAAATGTTCGGTAATAATATCCGAGGACCTAAATGACGGGCAAACAATACGAGGAATGAAAATAATGAACCCATTTAGCAGGGAGAACTTGTGAACGAAAAAATAATTTTCGATTTGATAGATAAATTTAACGCGGGTTCCATGACGGAACTTGATTTTACAGACGGCGCGGTACGCCTTACCCTCCGCGGAAACGCTGGCGGGGCGGAGGCCGGCGGGGTGGAGGCCGCGGTATCCGCCCCTGAGCGGAAGCCTGACGCGCCGGGAGCGCCCTCCGTTCACCTTACGATGCCTGTGGAGAAGGCGGCGGCGGATTCAACCGGGAGCGAGTGTATTACCAGCCCCATAGTCGGGGTGTTCTACGCATCTTCCGAGCCGGACGCGCCTCCGTTTGTAAGGGCCGGCACAACCGTGAAGGCGGGGCAGATACTCTGCGTGCTCGAGGCGATGAAGATGATGAACAGGCTGGAGGCGGAATTCGACTGTGAGATACTGGCGGTAAAGGCGTCTAACGGCGATATGGTTGAATACGGGCAGGCGCTGTTCGAGGTGAAGAGACTCCAGGGCGCGTGTTGATAAAACGCCTGTTGATAGCGAATCGGGGGGAAATCGCGGTTCGTATAATCCGAAGCTGCCGTGAGATGGGCATAGAAACCGTGGCGGTCTACTCCACGGCAGACTCAGGCAGCCTCCATGTAAGGCTTGCCGACAAGTCCGTCTGCATAGGCCCGCCGCCTTCCGCGAAGAGCTATCTTGTTGCCGAAAACATCATCATGGCGGCGCTTCGTCAGGGCTGCGAGGCGGTGCATCCCGGCGCCGGCTTTCTGTCGGAAAACGCCGCCTTCGCCCGGCTCGTCCGCAAGGCCGGCCTCGTATTCATAGGCCCCGACCCGGAGATCATCGAGATGCTGGGCGACAAGGTGGCGGCGCGGGCGGCGGCCTCGCGCTTCGGCCTCCCCGTAACGCCCGGTACGGAAGACGCCGTTTGCGATGAGGAGGCCGCGAAAAAGGCCGCCGGCGATCTGGGTTTTCCCGTTATAGTGAAGGCGGCTGCCGGCGGCGGCGGCAAGGGTATGCGCATAGTCTGCTCGCTGGATGAACTGTCCGCAAACCTGCGGCTCTGCGTCCGCGAGGCGGAGGCGAATTTTGCCGACAGCAGGGTATTTATCGAACGTTACGTTGAAAAACCGCGCCATGTTGAGCTTCAAATCCTGTCCGATGGCCGGGGCAAGGTTGCAATACTGGGTGAGCGGGACTGCACTGTGCAGCAAAATCATCAAAAATTGATAGAGGAAAGCCCCTCGCCGGCAATAAACGATGATATGCGATCCAAAATGGCGGCGGGGGCGTCAAAAATGTTCGGCGAATTGAAGTACGCGGGGGCCGGAACCATAGAATTTCTTGTTGAAGGGGAAGAATTCTACTTTATGGAGGTAAACACCCGTATCCAGGTGGAACATCCTGTCAGTGAAATGCTTACGGGCGTCGACATTGTCCGTCAGCAGACGCTTGCCTGCGCGGAAAACCGGATCGAGCTTCCCGGCGGCGTGGCGCCTTCGCAAGGACACGCGATAGAATGCCGCGTAAACGCGCTCTGTCCCGGAAAAGTTACACGGCTTGAAGTACCCGGCGGCCCCGGGGTCCGCTTTGATTCGTTTTTGTACCAGGGCGCGGACATACCGCCCTACTACGATTCTATGCTTGCCAAACTGATAGTCCACGCCGAAAACAGGCCCTCCGCGCTTGCCCGCATGGACAGGGCGCTGGCAGAACTGGTGATTGACGGGATAAAAACGAATCAGCAGTCTCAACGGCAGATAATAGCGCACCCTGTCTTCCGCTCCGGCAGCTTCGACACGTCATTTTACGAAACA
>JAIRMP010000049.1 GCA_031258615.1 Spirochaetaceae bacterium
ACACGGATTCGTTTATTATCCCTCTCAATAACCCTTCTCCAACATCAAATATTGATTCCATAGGAGATGATGGTGGACTCACGACTTCCGCCACAGTTGGTATTGTTTTCGCGAGTATCGGCACTCTTTTGATGATTGTAGGTATTGTTATCTTCCTCGTCGTTCGTAAGTTTCATCACTTTCCCAAAAGTAAGTTTGTGGAACTTTCCGCGACTGAACCTGAAGGTTACGAAATGCGTTCATTGGAGTCAGGAGTCACTGATTTCGCCGGTTTGGTTGACAACCGCGACTTCCCGCCCGCCGAATTTCTCACTCTTGAACATTTTGGTGAATGATCGATATCATTGGTTGATGATGTTTGGGGTTTACTCAAAAGCTGGTGATCACATCATTGATAACCGGTCGGTGTGTTCCTGCAATTGTCTGTCATACTCTTCAAATGATCTGATTTCTGTAGCAAGCTGTTCAAGTGTTTTTTGTTTCGCATCCACTTGCTCATGCAGATCGGCCAGAACTCTCTTCCGTTCTCCAGCTTCGTTCTGGACTTTGTTACGCAGCGCGATCGACCGAAGTTTTTGATCTTCAACTCGGCGGCTTTGGATTTCCATGAAAGACAAGAATTCCTTGACAGCAGTCATGAAACTTCCTACTTCGGTCGAGAATTCATCGCAACTTTGCTTCAGTTTCATGGTCTCTTTGAACTGTTCGGGCTCAATGACAACAAGTTTGTAATTGTTCTCAGAATCAAAGATCACCCGCTGGACCTCAGACATTTTGGGAATTTTTAACGGACGCGTAGTGATCGGTAAGCTTTGAAAATGCGTGACCTGGGGAATGAAGATACCGCTGAATGAAAGTGGAATTCCTGAAGCATTAAACTTCCTGATGAAATGAAATCAAACACAGATCTTTGTCTGATAAGGTCAGGTTCGTTCTGAGCAAGGAAAGCACAATACTTGCAACAACAAAGTAAAATTTGAGGAAAACAACATTTTTACAGAAAAGGTGGATATCCACTTCGAATGCAAACAGGTCGTTGGTCGAATGACTCAGTTTTAAATCTAAGTGTCGCGGTTCTTTATCCGATGTCTGACCAATGAAGAGATAAGACCACTCACTCTGAAATGGATAATTGTATGGTACACAATCTTCCGGAGTGAAAAAGTTCACCATTACAAAATAACCGATGGACAACCGCTTCGCGGTTGTCCAAGCAAACTCCAGCCTCCTCACAAGCCGCTTGCGGCTTGCCGCCGTCAGGGGGGCCTGTGGCGCGCCTGACGCGCGGTACAATGGGCTTGACGGACCAGTAGTGGGGGTGGCGGAAGACGCCCTAAGCCCGCTTGCGGGCGACGGCGGCTGGAGACAGGGGGAGCAGCGTGGGACAAGCCACCATACCGTGCGAGGAGGCGGAATGTTACGAGCCGCCGCTCCCCCTTCTTAGTAACCCGCTCTCTTTCACGCTCAGCGACTCGCAAGGACAATGACTCAGCCATTGGCGTATGTTTGGTGCAGGCTGGCCTGCCTGCCTGCCTGCTTGAAGTTTAATCATTTTTTGGATATTTTTAAGCATGGTTGTTGCGCTAAAGGATGTCTGGAAAACGTATTCCATGGGAAAGCTGCGGTTTGACGCGCTGAAAGGGATAGATTTACAGCTTGAGCGGGGGGACTTTGCGGCGGTGGCGGGGCCCTCCGGTTCCGGCAAGACCACGATAATGAACATAATCGGCCTTGTGGACACGCCGTCCAGGGGGGGCGTGCTGATAGACGGCAGGGAAACCGCCGGCCTAAGCCGGGGCGAGCTTACACGGATGCGGCAGGAGGTGATAGGCTTCGTCTTCCAGTCGTTCAACCTACTGCCCGTGCTGAGCGTATTCGAAAATGTCGAACTCCCCCTGCTGCTTGGGGGCAAAGGCTCGCGGTCGGCGGCCCTGAGCAGGGCGCGGCGGAAGGAACGGGTAGAGCGCCTGCTGGAAGAGGTGGGCCTTGCGGACAAGCGGCTTAACCGCCCGGGAGAGCTGTCCGGCGGGCAGCAGCAGCGAGTCGCGATTGCCCGCGCGCTGGTGAACGAACCAGCGATAGTGATCGCGGATGAGCCGACGGCAAACCTCGATTCGGAAAACGGCGCCCGTATCCTCGAACTTATGAAAAAGGTAAACACCGTTTCCGGCGCCACGTTTATCTTTTCAACGCACGACAAAACAATCTGGGAGATGGCTACGCGCATAATATTCCTGCATGACGGAAAGATCGAGCGTGAGGCGGGGCGGGCGTGATATTTCTGCTTGCCGTCCGCAACATTCTCAGGAACAAAAAAAACAGCGTGATAATAATGCTGCTGATCGGCGTAATCGCCGCTCTGTTTTTTATCGGGAACAGCGTCTTTACCCGCTCAAACAGGGGGCTGCGTCAGTCCTACGTGGACAATTTGACGGGCGACATCATCATAGAAAAGAAAACTGACGTTACGATGAACCTTTTCGGCGCGAACGCCCCCATAATAGACGATTACTTTGCCATACCCATTCTTGGCGCGTACAACGACATAGTGAACCAACTGTCCGCTTTCCCGGAGATACAGGCGTACACCAGCCAGGTATCGGTAAGCTGTAAACTTGACGCGCTTGACAACAGTTTCAACGCGCTGCTCTGCGGGGTCGACGCCGCCACATACTTTGATATGTTTCCCGGCATAGCGCTTCTGGAAGGACGCTTCCTTGCCCCCGGCGAGTACGGAGCCATGATAACGAGGGAGCGGGCGGACGAGATCGAGCGGAAAAGCGGTCAAAAAGTCGAGATAGGAATGCCGCTGCTGTTTACCTCCGCTGGCGATACCGGTTTCAAGATTCGTGAAGTACCGCTTACCGGCATATTTTCGTACACGGCGCGGGGGCGGTTCGTAAGCGAAATCATTATTGTTGATGTTCAGACGGCCCGCGTACTGGCCGCGGTACAGATAGCGACCAGCGATGTAGAGCCGGACGCCGGCAAACTTGTCCTGTTGGACGAGTCACTTGGCGGCATTGACGATGTTTTTTCAGGCGATCTGTTTGCCGGGGATGAACCTTTGACGGAAGCGGCGGACGGGGATTCGCCCCCGCTGGCCGGCGTTTTGGACTATCTGTTTTTGAACGGCTCAGATGGGACGGGCGGCGCCAGCGGGTCAAAAGATTTTTCGGGCGGCGACTGGAATTTTATAATACTGCGCCTGAAAAAAGGGGCGTCCGCGGGGCGGGTGATAGCGGAGTTGAACAGGACGCTGGCGAACTTTGACGCGCTTGCCCTTGGCTGGCGTTTTGCGGCGGGAAGCTCGGCAATCCTGATACTGCTGCTGCAGGCGCTTTTTAACGCCGGTATAGCGCTTGCCGGTCTTACCGGCGTGATAGCGATCATAAACATCATGCTGATAGCGGTCTTCAGACGCACTCGTGAGATCGGTACGCTACGGGCGATAGGGGCATCCGATTCGTACATTCGCCTGCTGATACTCTGTGAAAACAGCATTATCGGCCTCTGCGCCGGCTTTACGGGCATCGCCGCCGGAGTTGTCATCCTGAACGCGGTAAACGGTATGCGAATAACGATAGCGAACGAGCTTATCGCCGGGCTTTTGGGCGGCGATGTTTTGATGATAGATTTTTCGGCGTCCGCCGCGCTGCTTTCCTTTGTAGTGGCGTTTGTTTTAAGCATACTCGCGTCGATCTATCCGGTGGATACGGCGGTAAAGATAGAGCCTGTCGTGGCGATAAGGGGTTAAAACGGGCATCCATGAAAGTAACTGAACTGTGCAAACTGTCGTTGAAATATGTGGTTAGCTACAAGCGGCGCTACCTGTTTTTGTTCAGCGCGCTGGCCCTGGGTTTTTGCATCATCAGCGTTATAGGGTCGTTGAAGGACGGCATGGCGGACGCGATCTACTATTCCGCCCAGAATCACTATTCAGGCGATATAATCATCGCCGGTTTTGAAAAGGAAATTAACGCCGACCAGCATATTTACGCGGAAACGATTCCGCTGCTCCGTCAAAAAATTGAAGAGTCAGGTATAGAGCCGGAGAAAATTGTTCTGCGGACGCTGGAGAATAGCGCTGACAATACCATTTACTACAACGGCACGGCGGTGCCGTTGAAGTATGTTGTGGGCGTCGATTGGGACGCCGAGATCGATTACTTTAACAGCCTGAATTTCACCGAGGGTAGTCCGTCGCCTGACTTTGATGACGGCACAATCCTGATCTCCACTCCCGTGGCAGCGTACATAGGGGCGCACGCCGGCGATCTGGTGCTGCTGGAAACTGAAACATTGTACGGGCAAAAAAACACGGCCTTTTTTACAATAGGCGGCATAGTGGACGACCGTTCGCTGTTCGGTTACTACAAATCGTTTGTGTCGCGGCGGGCGCTGAACGCTGTTATCGGTTTTGCCGCCGGCGACTGTTCCACAGTGGGCATATTTTTTGACAATCCCGCCGGGGTTGAAGCGAAAAGAACGAAGTTACAGGCCCTGCTGGAAGGCGTTCTGCCGCTACGCCCGCTTGTCTATGACCGTGACGGTTTTTACGATCAGAAGGACTGGAACTGGACCGGCGTAATGTTTTTTTTGCTGACCATTCCGGTTTATGTGTCCGAAGTTACGCAAATACTACAGGCGCTTAACATTATTGCCTACTTTCTTTACGTTATGATGCTGCTTATCATACTTGTAAGCGCCGGCGTTACCTACCGCCTGATTCTGCATGAGCGCACAAAAGAGATCGGCACGATGCGCGCTCTTGGTTTTTATGAAAAAGACATACGCCGCGTTTTGCGTTTTGAATCTTTTATCCTTGCCACGGTGTCCCTTGTAACAGGTTTTTGCTTTACGTTGTTTTTTAACTGGATAATTTCACGGCTCTCGTTTTCGTGGTTTCCAAGTTTCGAGATTTTTCTGAAAAACGGCCGGCTGCTGGCCATGTACAATCCGCTTGTGGTGTCTTTAAATGTTGCCGCCATATATGCTATACTCCTTACAGCGGTGTATGTACCGTCTTTCAGGCTTTCCCGGGCTCCCCTGCCGGAGATGTTGGCGGGGGCCGGTAAAGAATGACTTTGGGCCATGCCGCCCCGATTATTGTTCATGGAGAACTGTAAAACATGAAAAAATGTTTATTTGCGTTTTTTATCATCATTACCTCGCTTATCGCGCTTCCGGTACGTGTACCGGGCGCTCTTTGGGCCATTTCTGACGAGGATCTGCTGAAAAAAGTTGACAGCCTTGCCAGTTACTACGGCGTTGATTTTTCCGCCGAGTACACTATCGTGCAGGACAAGCCGGGACAGAGCCGCAGCACCACTGTTGCCGGGGTCTTTAGGCGCGATTCGGATGCGATGTACACGATAATCATCATTCAACCGGCAATGAACAGGGGGCAGGGGTATCTGAAACAGGGTAACACGCTGTGGTTTTATGACCCTGAGAGCAGGCGTTTTAACTCGACAAGCAGCCGCGACCGCTTTCAAAATTCTAACGCGCGGAATTCGGACTTTACCCGTTCAACACTGGCTGACGACTACAAAATTTCCGGCGGGGAGGAGGCGGTTTTGGGCAGATTCAAGTGTCGTGTACTGACCCTGGAGGCCGGAAACAACGAAGTAACATATCCCCGCATGAAGGTATGGGTAAGCGAAGACGGCCTTGTACGCAAGACTGAGGATTACAGCCTGTCCGGTCAGTTGCTGCGTACCTCCGCGATCCCCGACTACTACAAGATTGGCGAACGCTATGTTCCAAAAGCGATTCTGCTGGTTGACGCGCTGCGCGGGGCGACGGTGAACGGGGTTTTTGTAAACGAGAAGACGCAGATAAGCATATCCAAGCCTTCATTCTCGCCCGTCTCCCGCGCTATTTTTTCTAAAACTTATTTAGAAAAGGCAGCGCGTTGAATTGTTTTAAACAGCATAAAAATATTATAGTTGGCGCCGCCGCCCTGCTTCTTTTCCTTGCGCCGGTAACGCTTGACGCGGACGATAACCTTATAGATTCCGATTTTGATGAAATATTCTCCGGGAATAATGAAAGCGGAGAGCTTAATGACGATAAAAACACAAACTTGACTCCGTTCGGTCCTTTACAAGACTTTATATCGGGCATAGGTTTTGGAGTCGATACGTCGTACAGTATGGTGGGCGGTTATCTGCCCGGCTGGACCGAGGCGCCCTGGTATTTTGAAAGCTATGGGGAGAGTCATGAGCATCTTACAAATCTGATAGGCACAAAGATGAGCGCGTCTATAGGTTTGGATATTCAGCCTTCAAGGTACCTGCGTGTGCGCCAGTCTTTTACATTTGCGATTCCCTCTCCGGTGCTTACGATAAAAGAATTTTTTTTTGATTATAACTTCAGGGACAAGTTTTTTATCAAAGCAGGAAAGTATGATATAGTGTGGGGCGTATCGCCCAATTTTCCGTTTGCGAATCTGCTTGCCCGCATACCGCTGGACATAGAAAACCCAGGCGATCCGTATTTGGCAAAATTAAACATTCCCGTAGGTGTGGGCGGATTTGAATTTGTCCTGCTCACCCGTCCCGGATACATTGATACCGAGAATCCCAGAATCGAAGATTTCGGCGCCGGCATAAAGTACAACCTGGCCCTCCGATCTTTCGATATGGATATAGGCTTGTTTTATTTTGAATTGATGCCGCTGCGCGGATTCATGTCCGTCAAAACAACATTGTTCAAAAATTTTGAAGTATACTCGGACTCTATGATCAATATTTTTTACAATAAACAGATCGAACAATGGCATGATTTTGGATTTTCCTCGTCAATTGGTTTTGTCAACACTTTTTTTAACGATAAACTCAGGGTAAACATGGAAGTTTACTATGACGGTGAAGGGGACGCCGCCTCGCTGCGCAGAAACGACCTGCTGAATGATGAACCTGACGACTTCAGGCTTTTCAGCGGTTTTAACGGCGCTTTTAACGTCAGCTTTAAGCCGGGCGGAATTGGCAGGATGCATATTTTTTTTGGCCTCCTGTATGCGTTTGAAAAGAGATCGGGGCAGGTTGTTCCGGGCATAGCGTTCGATCCTGTTGACCACGTTGAGCTGTACATTGCCGTCCCGATGGCGGTGGGCACCCGTGATCGAAATTCTTACTACTACCATAACGCCGACACAAACAATCGTCCTTTCAGCATAGTTCTGGCCATTAAAATAAATGGATCATACAAGTACGGCCATTTTGAGTGAAGCATGAAGTTAGGGGAGCTTGCGTACAACCTTAAATGGTTTTTTTCCGGTCTGCTGGATAAGCCGTTAAAGGCGCTGGAAAAACTGTGGACGCAAAAAAGGGTACGCATGATAGTTGTTTGTTCGGCGGTTTTAATCATCGCCGTTCCGCTCGCTATATTTGTAACCGCGAAAATCGTACTGACCGTAGACAGCAAGAAAAACACGAAGAATTATGTTTTTAGTTTCGACCCGGTTGCCCCCGAAGATTTTTTTATACCTGAAGAGCCGGACTTTCTGCCATCTGTGATGCTTGAACGGGAGCAAAAGAAAACCTGGTCCGTTGAAGATGCGGCGGAATTCTGGACGCCGCCCTCCCAGTTTCCCCGTGAATTTTGGCTGGAGGAGGTCTCGAATTCTATTGACCGCCTGCTGGAGCCGCTGCCGTGAGCCGTCTCCGCCTCCCGCTATTTTTCTCCGCGCTTGCGCTCGTCCTGTCCTGGTCGTGCAAAACCGTACCGCCGGCGCGGAAAGATGTCCCGCAAGAAAAACCCGCCGCCACAGAAGAGGCGGTGGAAGAAGCGGCGGAGGAAAAGCTGCCTGACGAAACGCCCGGCGAGCAGCCCCAGATCGTCAGGCGGGCGGAGGAAGTGATAGAACCGCTCGACAAAAATGTCGATGTCGATCTGGCGGCGCCGGTTTACAATCTGAACGAACCGGAAGTGGTAGAGGCCACGGAGGAAGCGCCGCCCGTACCGGATGGTCCCGAGTCGGCCGTAGTTCTGGATGAACCTGTCGAAAAACCGGAAGAATCGGGGTCAGACGTTCCGTCTGACCCGGCGGATGTACCGTCTGCCCTGGCGGAGGCGCCGCCTGCCGAAGCGGAAACTGTAGCGGAAGAGCCGCCGCAGGAAGAAGCGGAAGAAACCGAAGCGCCCCCCCCTCCCCCGCCGGCTGTTGCGTTGCGTCCTTCAGAGCGGCCCGCCTCTCCGCCGCCCGTTCCCGAAACGCCGCCTGAGCCGATTAGGACGCAGGCGGTACTGCCGGCGCGGAATCCGCCTACAGAAACGGAGCGTTATGCAAAACCGGCAGTGAGCCGCACGATCAATGTAAAGACGCGCCAAACTTTTGAGGTTCCGTTTGCGGAGACAGGATGGGTCTATACCGGCGAGGAAAATTCACGGAACGGCATCAGTTACGATTCGCGCCGTGTACAGGGCGGCACACAGGTTTTCGTGTTCCACGCCGGGAAAGAGGGCGATTATACGCTGAAATTCTATAAACAGGATTTTTTACGGGACTTTGTTACAAACGAGTATGTACGTGTGATCGTTGAGGACGAAGCGCCCCTGGCTGCCGCCTCCCCCGCCGCCGGAGACAATCGCGCAGCGGTTGTCCAAGCGCCCGCCGGACAGCCCGCAGATACCGCCGTGGAAGCGTCCGCCGGGCCGCCGCCCGCCGCCCCAGAAGACCTGCTGCGGGAGGCGCGCGAGGCTGTTGCGGCGGAAAAGTACCCTGACGCAATAGCCCTGCTCAATCTCCTGGAACATCAGGCCGCGCTGGACGACGAGGCCTGGTGGTTGTATGGTCAGGCTTTCGAGGCCGCCTCGCCCGCCCGCGACATCCGCAGCGCGCTGGATGCCTACTCCTGCATCGTGCGGGATTATCCGCAGAGCGGTCACTACAAAGACGCCCAAAACCGCATAGCCTTCCTGAACCGTTTCTATTTCAACATAAGGTAATAGGTCAGGCGATTCTACCTCTTGCGGAAAACCGCGGCCCCGTTTTAATTTTTTTATGGCATTTTATGAAAATGCGTACCATTGACACAATAAGGCCGTGCAGAAAAATAATATGACCGAATCAATTAAATGAAGGCGATATGGAATAATTCCAATCACCATGAAACTTAGCAGCTTTTAATTTTATTTTCATAAACTCATCATCAGTTATTTTTTGACC
>JAIRMP010000090.1 GCA_031258615.1 Spirochaetaceae bacterium
GACCGTTTTACGAAACTGCTTTCATCATGGGACTGCGTAGAATGTGTCAGTTTGAATGAGGCCGCGCTGCCCGCAACGCTCGATCCGTATTTTGCGCTGATAATTGATGTCTTTTGTAACGGAACGATTCCGGATGTTTCAGGACGAGAGAAGCAGTATGGCGCCGATATTAGCGCGTTTGAAAGTAGAGGCGACAAGGACAGGTTCCTGGTGGGCGGACTGCCGGTGCGTATAGAATTTAAATCCACAAAAAATATAGATGACATTGTTACGATCGCGGTGGAGGGCAACGGACGTCTCTGGCTGATTAAAGATGCGGGTACCTATGTTTTTTACAGACTCTGCAACGGCGGTATACTTTTTTCACGCACCGGCTGGATAGATACGGTCAGGGAGCGGCTATGCAAGCCCCACGAAGAATTTTGGACGGTAATGCGGCAGGCGAATCAGTCAAAAATGGAGCATTTTTTAAGTGATTTGGGCGCGGCGCTGATTAACGGCGATGATTTTTTTTATCTGATGTCGGAAGCCGGATTCATCAAAACGGCCTGCCTCACACTTTTCTGCATAAACCGGCGCTTTGAACCGTCACACCGCGCGTACTACAAACAGGTTACCGACCTGCCGGTGAAGAACGACTCGTTCTCTGCGCAGTTGGAAACGATTCTGCGCAACGACCAGGACATCACGATGGAGCGGCGTTACGCGCTGGCGCAGCTTATAGCCCGCGGCATAATCAAACTTTGATCAACACCGCCTTATGCGGGCACGTTTAAGGATCTATACATTGACAGGTAGTGGTTCGTGGTGAATGTATATTAAGTATGTTCTTGTTTTGAGCGGTATGTTGCTGCTCGCCAATTCATGTTTTGCGGAAAAACCAGCCGATTTTGTTCTCACCGGAATCGGCGGGGAAAGCTGTCCGCTGCTCACCCGTTCAAGCGAGCTGTCCGGCGTATTCAGCCTGTCAAAAACAAAGAGTTACGATTATTGGCTGGATCGGTACCTGCGCGTCCCGCTTAACTATTCGCTGGAAATTGACTACAGCCTGCACAGTTTACAGGAAGTTCCCGTGCAGAATGCCGCCGTCAATGGCTGTCAGGTTGTATTAAAAATTGATGACGATTCCGGCTGGCTGCTGCCGGGAGATTTAAACTTTTTGGCGATAGACAAGCCCGGCCCGGGTATACGGTACGTGATTCCGTTACGTACCGCGCGCATAAAAAAAATCTCGTTCGAAATAAACGGCTCAAAAAAATCCGGTCTGGAACTGCGTCTGAACGGCCTGCGGCTTACGGAACGGTTCTACGGATTCGATACAACGGGCGAAGCTGTTTTGACCAGCCCTTTTGTGTCCCGTGGAGTCGGAACTGACTCTCAGCCGCTGACCTCTATAAGCCCGGACAGGGATTACATTATAGGCGGTCCGCGGTTTCTGTTCATTGACGGGATAAAAGACTCAACCCTAATCACGGCAGGCGGCAATACATTTCAGTATATAGCAAACAAGGGGGGGGGCGGTTATCAGGGGCTTACCGTGCCCGCCGTTTTTCTGGCCTCACGCAGCGATGTCCAAATAAGCGGAGGCGTGGAAACAGCCGTACTAAAGGCCGCTCCCCTGCATAATGAAACGCCGGTTCCGCCCATCATCGCCGACCCCGGTTTCATCCTTATGTACCCCCAGGATGAGTGGCGCGGCAAAAACTTTGAGGTTTTTTGTTGGGAAAGTTTTCCAAATATTTTAATATTCGATACGGCGTCTTACGAACAGCAGGACAAACTTTTTAAGCGGATCGCGTTTTTTGCCGAAAAGAAGGGCTTTAAGGGAAGGCTGGCGAGGGACGAGGAGATAGCGGAACTGCACGGCTGGAACGCGCACGACTACAGCGCCGAAACCCTGGCGCGCTTTTTTGGCGCAGCCAAAAAAGCATCGTTCCCGCTGCTTGATGAGGAACTGGCGCTGCGCGAAATCCTTGTCGAAACGAATATCATAAAGGTTTCAGGGGATGGTTTTACGGCCGGCAGCGGGGCGGTAATTTCAGTATCGCGTGATTCGCCTGATTATTTACGGCTTACGTTTATGGCGCACGAGGCGTTCCACGGGATTTTTTTCATTGACGCGGACTTCCGGGAATTCTGCAAACAGCGCTGGGACAACCTTGACACGGACTCCAAACGTTTTATCACGTCATACTTTGATTTTCAGCAGTACGACATTGGCGATTCGTTCCTCGTGGTGAACGAGTTCATGGCGCACTGTTTACAGCAGGGGGTCTCCGCTTCCGGTAAATACTTTGGTGAAACCCTGGCAAACAGGATGTACGAAAAGAGCCCGTGGCGGCGCGCCCTGCTTCCGCCCCGGGACGAAGATTTAGGATCATGGCCCGGTATCGCGGAAACTTTCAGGCGGGAGGCGGCGGCGCTTTCGGACTATGTATCAATGCGCTGGGGGCTGGCTGCGGGCAGGGTTTGGCGGGTGAGGGCATGATAATATTTGACGATACGGTGGTGTCCGTTTTCAGCGAATACGGCATAATGCTGCCTATAGAGGCCGGCAGGGCGCGGAAAATAGTTGATGAACTTGGCCCCGGCATCGCCTCCCGGCATGGACGTTTTCCCGGCCCCGTTCTCGATATTGAACAGACGCTTTCCGTTTTGGGAAGAACAGACGGTGTGATAAACCGATCAGACATCGAACGTGTCCACAGCGCCGCCTATGTGAATGCGTTGTTTTCAGACAACCCGGACAGCTTGCTTCGTGAGCTGCTGAACGCCTACGAGCTTATCGGCGTGGACGGAAAACCGAACCGCTACGAGCCGGACAAGGCGGTAAAGCCGCTGTCCGCGCTGTTCGACAAGATTCTTGCCCAGTGCGCCGGTTCATACCTTGCCTGCGTAGCGGTCCTCACTACGGAGCAGCGCTTTTGTTACTTCCTTGCCGGCGGAAACCACCACGCCCGCTACGATACAGGCGCGGGATTCTGCCTGGTAAACGAGATAATCATAGCGGCGCGAAAACTTCAGGTGGAAGACGGCGCCCGCATAGTCTGGATAATCGACGTAGACGTTCACAAGGGCTGCGGCAGTGCGGAACTGGTTTCGTTCATCCGCAGCGGCTTGAATCCGGCGCCGTTTGAAACGGGGCGCGACATACTTACGTTATCGGTACACATGGCGCGGGGCTGGCCGCTTGACGCGGAAACCTTGCGCAACGCTGTTCCGGGACGGGCGCCGTTGCTGCCGTCAGATGTGGAAATCCCTGTGGATGAGGGAGAGGAGCCTTTCTATATAAGCCTCCTGGAGGACGGCCTCCATAGACTGGAACGGCTGATGCCGCCCGGGGCCAAACCCGACATAGCGATAGTTGTTGACGGCGCTGACCCTTACGAGCACGACGAACTTTTATCAAGCGCGTTGATGCGCCTTTCCCTCGGGCAGTGCGTGCAACGTGATATGCTGATATACAACTTTCTGCGAAGCAGGAATATCCCTTCCGCATGGATAATGGCGGGCGGCTACGGCGAACGGGCATGGGAGCCGCCCTGCCGCTTCCTGCAAACGCTTGGACGGCGTTTCACATGAACCGCCCCGCCGCAAAACGGCTACATTTTCAGCTTGTCCAGCAGCATATATTTTAGTTTTAAGGCGCCGTCAAGCTCGTGGTCCAGCGTGAGCGCCGATTCACAGTCCGACAGTGCCTGCGGGTAGTCTTCCAGGTGGTAGTAGGCCTCGGCGCGGCGGTAAAAACAGTATGGCTGAAAACGGTTTATCGTCATAGACACGGTGAAGTAATCGATCGCGGTCGTGTACTGCTGTAACACAAGGTGTAATACGCCGCAATAGTAGGCGGACTGGTATGATTTTTCGTCACACTTCAAGGCCTGGCTAAAGTCTTCTATCGCGTTTTCGTACAGGGATTGGGCAAAGAAGGCCATGCCGCGGTGCTTGTAGATCAGCGAGGCGATCTTTTTGTCCGGCTCAAGGCCAAGTATGAATGAATAGTACGCCACCGCTTCGGAAAAAAGGCCGCGGTTGTGCGCGTAGAGTGCGTTTAACAGTAGATCGTCTATGGATTTGTTTCGGGTATCGAGCTGTATATCGTTCTGCGGCTCATCACGCTTTGAATCTCCAAACAAATTGCCGTCCCCTTCAAGCAGAAACAGATCGGCTGCATCTTCAACCTTTTTGAAAAAAGATTTCTTACGCTGTCCAATCTGCCTGTTAAAGTTCCGCTGGTATGTGCGTATCTCCTGAAATATCGTATCGGCAAGGGAAAGGCTGGCATTTATAGCCGCCAGTTTACGCTTCATCGGAAGACCGTACGGACGGAATTCCGCCTTGTACACCAATTCATGCTCCACCTCGGCCCAGGCGTCCTGGAGAATCGTGCGTATCTGTATCTCCACAACATCGCCGGTAAAAGATACGTTAGACGTTTTTGTGTATTTTCCGCCTACTTCTTCCGGCAGATGTACCAGAAAGTGTATGGATTCATAGCCGAATTCCTTAAAAGAGTACGACGAGCCTTTGCGCTCAATTTCGACAACCTTAAAGTTATTTTTTATCAGAGATTCGACGCTTACGGTATCTTCGATAAACGGACAAACAATCCTTATGCCGATCTGATCCGGTATGATCGGAATATTACCGTTTGATGTTCCGCCAAGGTAACGGAGGTATTTTTTGAAAAAACTTTTGAAGCTCTTCACTCTGCCTTTGACTGTCAGGTTGGAGGGTATGCCCGACACAAGCCTTTCAATATAAATTTCCAGTTCTTTTACGATCGATTCACGTGCCGGAAGATCCGCCTCGTACTGCTTTTGGAGGACATTTTTATTGGGTAGTGCCTGACGCATTATGATTTGGCGCGCTTATACCGTGTTATCGCCGCATTACAACGCTTAGAATGCCCCAAGAATACTCCTTTAGGACATTCTAATTAAAAAGTTCAGCTTTATTCGCAATGGAGGCCACTCCCCGCCGCAGAGCGGCGGGGAGGTTCATCACATTACGGCTGCGCTTGCTGAGCTCCGCCGCCGGCCGCACCGGTGTTCTGATTCCGGCTAAGGTCGGAGAAGTAAGTCTCCGGCGCCTTCTTTTCCGTCTCAAGATACCGCCAAACCTGATCTTTCCCAAAGTTGGTAAATTCGAGCCGTTGCCGTTCCGCTTCGCGTTCTTTGAGGATGTTCCATTCGGATTCGTCGTCGATATCCTTTTCGGTTTCGAGCTGGGCCTTATCGTAAACAATGCTGACATCTTTGAAGTATACAACAAAGTCGCCGCCCTCATTACCGCCGTCACGTTGAACAAGGAAGCCGCCAAACCGGACATATGGCGCATAGTTGGGATAAAGCTGATAAATGCGTTGTGAGCGGGAGCGAACCTCGTTTATGTACTGAGGGTTGTCCCATGCCAGCGTTGCCCAACCGTCATAGTTCAGGTAACCAAGAAAGACCGTTTGGCTTCTGCCGTTACCGTCAATCAAAATTGCGGAAACGGAGTGGGGCGCGTCAATGCCGTAAACCCTTGCCGCCACTGACTTTATTGCCCCAACATTCTTGATAACACCGTAACCGTTCTCAAAACGTGACTGCCCTGAAAACGGCGCGTCCTCGGTCCTTGCGATCTCCCCCTGATCATCTACTTCTGAAAATTCGTAGGCGGGAATCTCAAAAGGCGGCTTGATCAAAGCCCAAGAGTTGTACGATGCCACCGGGAAGTGCACCCTTGCCCCCATAACATTGGTAAACTGCTTGGATGTAGACACTTTGGTGTAACTGTTTACATTGTTTACAATGCTTTTCGAGGAAGATGCCAACTCAACCTTCCAGTTGGGAATGGCCAGTGATGTCTTCATCAATGCCTTCTGTTCGTCAGTATAGTTCGTACCCGCCGTGTTGGAAAAATCCATCGTGGTCTGCTTGTTCTGCGGTAATACACCGGTCTGATCTAACAGAATATCCGGTACAAGATTAGAAAAGTCGATCAGAACAGTTTCGTCCGCAAACATCGTACCGACAGCCGCTATAGCAAAAGCTACAAAAACAAATAAGCGCTTCATTTATTGCTCCTTTCCGTTTATGCCTTAATAAAACCTGCGCAAAGCGCAAGCCAAAATCCTAATTCATCATAACAGTGAATATAAAAAAATGTCAAGCGCCCTTATGATCAAGCGCGACCGAACCCATGTAAAGCCTTCTATTGATTATCGGCAGCATACCGTCAATTTAAAAGAACTTTGCTTCCTGACCTGCGATAAAAATACGAATATCTTTGACAAAAGAAAAATTTCGCCTGATACCCGCATCCAACACCCCAAATTTGTCCGCGAGACTGCCTGTCGGCGGGGGAATCGCGGCTTCCTCCGAAAAATCAAGGAAAACGGCGCCGTCCCTCAGCAGAACAGCCTCCAGCCTTGCGCCGTGATCCAGAAGGGGGCCGGCTTCCAGCGAAAGCGGCCCCAGAATCACTTCCTCAACATAGCGGCTTACATCCGCCTCACGCGAACCGGCGCGCATGAGCATACGCTCTTCTACAACGTTTTGTCCGGTATCTATTAGATAAAACTCAAAGGTACGCCGCGCGAAACCGGACAAAAAATAGTCTGCCGCCGCTGCTATGCACAGAACCAACAGACCGGCAACGGCGGCTGCCCTTTGCCTTTTTCTAACGAAAACCACCACTTTAAGCGCCGCCCACTGCGGAATATGTACCAATTTGCTACTCTTGGTTTTAGTTATACTAATTATTTGAAGCAGATTCAACCCTCCCGCCGCCCGCTTTTTTCCGGTAACGGTACACGCACAGCGCGAACGTGGGAGCAAGGGCCGCAAACAGCAGCGCCGCCCCTTCAAAGTAATTTTGACGGAAAAAATCAAACCATACCAGCGGGGGCAGCAACGAAAATACAGCCATTCCAAAAATAGCGGCTGTTTTATGGACAAATCTCCCACTAAACAGCCGGATAAACGGATAAAAACCGGCCGCAAGCGCCGTCCAAAGAAGCGGCGTGAGTACAAGACGCAAAACATCGTGCCGGACGCCCCGTGAGACAGAATACACCAGGGAAACCGGCATCATGGCGAGCAGAATGAAGCCGGTAAAGTCGGTGATGCGGCTCTCCGGACGAACGCGGGAGATAAGCAGCGCGGCAATCAGCGGAAACAGTACCGGAAGAGTCGTATGGTCGATAAAGGCGCTTACAAAACGCGACAGCCCGAAACCGTATGCGTCAACCATGGCCGGAACAAAGAATCGTACAACAGCGGCCGCGCCGCCGGTAAGAAGCGCCAAAAACGGCGCTGAATTGCTGTTTTCCGGCCTTAACGTAAGCCAAAACATATAAAACATGAGTGTCCATAGCGCGCAAAACAGAAGCATTTTTATCTAGTCGATCTTTAAGTTTTGACTGGGCCGGTTTTTTGATACGGCGGGGCGGCGGCAATACCGTTAAGCTCTTTTACCGCGTTTACCAACTCGGCGTCCTCGCCTATTTCCGCTATGCTTGCGGGTAGTCTCCATGTCCAGTTGAATTCGTTGCAGGTACCGGGTACGTTTATACGCTCCGATGCGGGATCGTCCGCGTACCAGCGCGGTGTAAGGTGCAACAGGTCTATAATGGGGAAAATACGCCACTGCGATCTTGCGGACGCCGCCTGCCGCATGAAAGCGCGCGCCGTTCCGGGATTGTAGTTTTTGGACTGGCGGGGCAGGCCGTTGAACGCGGCAAACACCTCTTGATCCGCCTCGCCGTTCCACCACTCCCTTAGCGTGGTGCTGTCGTGGACGGATGTTGTGCAAACTGAAAGTTCCGGATAGTTGCCGTACGGGATGTACGGTTGGCCTTCCTTGTTCCAGTTGCGCTCCCAGCGGATCACCTTCAGCGAGAGTATTTTGAGTTTTTTTAGCACGCGAGGCACACATTCGGTATTTACGCCCAAATCTTCGGCACAGGCTGTCATGGAAGAACCTTCCGTCAAGATTGAAAGGAGTTTTTTTGCGCCGCTTTCCCACTTTTTTTCCGAGAGTTCAGTTTTTTGGGACAGAAGGTTTTCGAGCGCTTCACGTTCCGTACCAGAAAGTGAAGCGTACTGTCTCGATTTTTTGTACATCCAGATAGTGGTATAGGTATCCGTGTCGTACTCCCTGAATATCCGGTTACTTAGTTCCCCGATCAAGAAAGCTTTTCCGGCGGGATGTATGTCCAGCGCTTCTATATCGGTCTCGTACTTTGCCGTTTTTTTAAGAAGCCAAAGTTCCTCGTTGCCTATGCGGTCAAGCGCCAGCCGGAAAACCCTGTTTACATCTTCGTCAGAACCGCCGCCCTGACGCTGTACAGCTTCCCAGACCTCGTGTGTGGGGATGTGCGGCTGAGATATCCAGCAGATTCTGCCTTCATCAAAGCCCAATTCATGCAGTTCGCTCTTTTTTATCGGAGTGAATGGAACAAAACGCCCCATAGTTGCCGACTTGTAGTGCCTGCTGATCGCCCAAATCCTGAAAAATCCCAGGACATGATCGATTCTGAATGCCTTGTAGTACTTTTCCGCCGCTTTTATCCGCGCCTTCCACCATGTATACTCATCTTTTGCCTGTGCCGTCCAGTTGTATATGGGGAATCCCCAATTTTGTCCGTCCGGGCTGTACATATCGGGCGGCGCGCCCGCCGAAAAATTCTGATGGAAGTATTCCGGGTGAGCCCAAACGTCGCAACTGTCCTGATTCATCAGGATAGGCAGGTCGCCTTTCAGGATTATGCCCATTTCGGCTATTGCCCGGGCCGCCGCATAGAACTGTTTGTCAAGGTTGTACTGAAGCCAAACCCAGAAAAGGTGTTTCTCCTGTTGAGCCGGATCGTTCCACAGAACCTCTATATCCCTGTCGGTTACGGTCTGAAACGCCTTCCATTCCTTCCAGCTCTTTTCACCGTTAGCCTCTTTCAGCCTGCGGAAGACGGCGTAGGCCTTTACCCAGTCATTGCTTTGCAGCCACACGCTGAGCGCCGCGTCACGTTCAATTTTTTCTGTATTGTCCCTGAAAATCTTACGCAAAAGTTCCATTTTTGCCTTTAACAACTCATGGTAGGGAACCCGTATTTCACGGTCAAATTTTGCGCCTATTTCGTCCAGATTTTTTTTGCAACCGGAAGCTTCCTCAAGGGCCCCTATGCTGAGGTAGATAGGGTGAAGGCCAAAGGCCGTCAGCGCACTGTATGGTGAACTGTCGTAACCTGAGTCATTTACCGGAAGAATCTGTATCAGGCCCAGATCCATTTTTTTGCAAAGCTTTGCAAATTCAACAAGGTCAGGAAATTCCCCAACGCCTACACACGTCTTTCCCCTCAAAGCACTCACCGGCACAACTACCCCGGTAAGCCGTTTGCTCGTCAATGTATCCGCCATAAGCCCTCTCCTCGCATTTGATAGTATGCGGTATTAAACGGCATATTTGCCTATATGCCATATATTAATGCGAATCAAGGGTTGAAGTAAAGGCAGCGGCACAAAAGATTGTAAGCTTAATGTACTATGTTAAACGACATTAAACTGATCAGGGCTCTATTGTACCGTCTGCTATTATTATGATAGCGTATGAGCCGCCCAAGCTCAACGGATGAGTAACAACGACCGTCCGGTTTTCACGGATGCCGAATGCCTGACCATATATCTCTTTGGCCTGTTCCAGTCCCTGTTTACCGTAAGGAATTGTCAAATAACAACATGACTATTTAATCGGGGTAATATTTTGTAATTCCATGATTCAAATGGTGGTATTTTGTCAATTGAAATCGTTTCAAATTCTTTGCCGCTTACTTTCCTTGCAAGTTGATATTCCGTATCATCACGAACGCAAATAACAGTAAGTCCTGTAGTTGTTCGAGCAGAACCAATTAAATCAACAGCAGTTTGAACGTCTGCCGGCGGCTTCCCTTGCCGGTTCTTTGAGATGCGGCAGAATAATCTATGCCCTGCTTTATTCCACTTGGATGTGCCCGGCGGAAAGTGGGACACTTCAATTTCCAAACCTGTGCGATCCGCAAATTGTTGCAGTTGATATTTCCACATCCTATACCGGCAATTGTTGCTTCCACCGCAATCACAATTTATGTACATCCGTTTACTGCCGGGGTACGTGTGCTTGCCCACACTTTCCCACCAACGCGATATGCTTTCCGCCGCAAATTCGCTTGTGTCGTGACTTAGTCCGGCGTTTACAAAGCCCGTATTATTGTTGAGGTTGCAGACGCCATAGGGGGAGATTTTACCGAGTTCTTCAAGCGGAAAATCATGGTCAAGAACAGGGCGAGGGTCTTTTTTACGGCGATATTCCTTCCCGCTGTTCTTGAAGTTGCCGATGTTCTCTTTCTTTTTCGTATCAACGGAAATGACCGGGTCACCCGCTTCGATGTATGGTGCGGCCGTGGTGTTTATATGCTCGAACTGTGCGTTTCTGTCAGGATGAGGTTCTCCAACAACTTGCATCATCTTTTTGTCGGCTTGTTTGCTGTATCCCATTGAAGTTAGGAGTTTGTTTATTGTTTCATGGCTTACCGGTATATTCTTCGCCTTTAATTATATTCCGTAAACCACCGGCTATGCCGGTGAGACTTGAAAAGGCTATGCCGTGCGTGATACGAATTGCACAAAAAAATGAATAATACTCCACCAGAAGTCATTGACCGGAACAACCAAGGGAGTATAAATGAAAGAATGGTAAGACAATAATATAACAAATGAAGAAAATGTAAATGAGCCAAGAACAAGAAGAACAGGAATGAAAAACAAGGCAATGTAGCAAAAAGGGTAGGGGAGAACCGGGTTTGCATAGAACACCGGATAAATGCCCCCTGTAAGGGGGCTTCCTCAAGCCACCGGCTATGCCGGTGGTCTTTGACTCATGATCTCCCGGACAAACTGTTTCCATGCCGGGCAGTCCGCTTGCCGGTCATACTCCACATTGGCGCACTTGGTGATCATGTCCTCCTGCTGGTGTTCCCGGAATTCCCCGGTAGTAACGTCAATCGTCCCGTTTTTCACGTTGAGGAGCCAGGGATTGCGGTCCAAATCATCACTGGTTATATTGAGTTCCTTAATCCAGGAAGCGGCCTTGACAAACGCTTCCCGCCGCCTCACGCTTTCGCTCAACATGGCGTATTTCTCTATTTCCATCCGGTCCCGGTAATCGGATGTTTTCAGCAGTTCGTCATAGATATTCCGCACCATCTGCAATCCCTTTTCATGGATAAGGGCGCTGTCATCCATCTGCCAGTGGGTGT
>JAIRMP010000130.1 GCA_031258615.1 Spirochaetaceae bacterium
ATGTTGAATTGCAATGATAATGTCCTCTAGTAAACGCAATAAAAATGTCCTCTTTGGTAAAATGATGGCAGGAGGAAGGTATGACCGGGAGATTACCAATGGGGCAAAAAGAATTGCTAAGGGGAAAACTAATGGCGATGGTGGAGGAGGGAAAAATGACGCTGAAAGAAGCCGGGAAACGGCGCGAGCGCCGAATCAGTGCCTTTTTGTCCGGCGCGGGGATTTCAGGGACGGATGTTACAGGTCAGAGGGTGTAAGCCCGGTATGCTTTGATATCCGCGCCAACATTTTGGGCCCTATTTCATCGCTATCATGGAACGCAAAAACATAATCCTGCCAGCCTACGCGCGCAAGGGTTTTATGAGAACTTGCCTGTCTTTTTACCGTCCACCCCATGCGCAGGAGAGAGGTCAGAACACTGAACGCTTTAGTTGACGGCCACCGGCTCATGCTGGGAGGAAAAGCATACCTGGTTAATGTATGGCAGAGAACTTCCCATTTCAATACGTTCCGCCAACACACGAAAGGCAAGAGCTTTGGCTTTTTCACAGGCGTACGCTTTGGTGGTTCCATAGGCCAAAACGCCGGGCAATTCAGGAATTTCCGCAATCCAGCGTCCGTCAGTTTCCTGTTCGGCTTCAATGGTAAAGTCCATATTTTAATACTATTCCCTATTGAGCGGTGTGTACAATGGGGGTCCAGGCAGGGCATAGTCGTTTACTTTTTCATTAGCAGGAAAAACTGCTATACTAAGCCATCAAGATTCCTTGGGAGGGGAACAATGGCGAAGATAAGCATTCGGGAAACGGTGCGGGCGCCGGATTCAGCCTATATCCGGCCGTTTAAGAACCATGCGGCACAGTATAGCAGGTAGATATGGGCGGGATAAAAAATGTAGAAAAAGTATTTTCCTCCCCTTCCCCGTTTCCCGTTGTACAGGAGCATGGGGATAACGGCGAAAGCCATGAGCCACTGGAAGTCCCCGGCGCCGGCAGAATCTTTTGAGGAATACCAGATGAAGGCGCTGACAGCCAGCACAACAGCAGCCTGGGCAAGCCGGTACTTCCGCAGTATATAGAACGCCACTCCCATAAAAACCAGCGCAAAACCGCCTTCCGCGGAAAAGAGGCTGGGAATAAATAACAGGACAACGGCGGCGGTCCGGTTTTCGCTTTGAACGGCCAAAAGCATGAGAATACCTATCACCAATGGGAGGAACATACCGCCCGCGGCGGAAAGAATCTTCACCGGGCTTTTTTCCCTGAAACCCGCGTGGATACGGTCGATCATCCACATATAGAAGGCGGCCAGGAACAAGGTGCTAAAGATGTTGTTAAGCAGCACTATATGCTCCATCGGCATGGCGGCGGAGAGGAACCGGTTCATGGCGGACATAAAAAGGAAGCCCGCCAGAAGCTTCAGCATATACCGTTTTTTGCTGCGGGTATAAAAGAACCCCTCGGCGCAGAGAAACAGGAACATCGCCGCCACCGGTCGTCCGAACCGGTTCAGCCACTGGGGCGCTCCCTGATTGACAAACATCTGGTACAGATGGTCCATCGTCATCAGAATAATACCGATGATCTTAACGCCGTTTCCCGAAAGGATGTGCCCGGCGCGCCGGTTGGGGTCCGGGCAGGTTGTTTCTATGTTTTTCATACTTAAAAAGTAACAAAAAACCATGTTAGCCGGGGGCTCTCCCCGGTCAAGGCGGAAAGCGGCGCAAACTCCGGGCCGAAGTGCGTAACCCGACTGACTGGCCTGCCCTACTGTACTTTGGGGGTGGTTTTGCGTTAGGCTGAATATAAATGTTTTTTCGGAGGATTTATGACGATAGCGCAGATGTTTAACCAGAGCGGCGTCCTGGCGCTGCTCGGAATGAGCGTCGTTTTCGGTTTCCTTATCATTCTGGTTGTGGTGATAAGTGTAGCCGGCCGCATTATCCACGCATTGGGTTTGGACAAGGAACTGTCAGCCGCGCCCGCGGTGAACGCGGTTTCCGGCGGGGCGGGCGGAGTGGACGGCGCGGTGGTCGCGGCGATAACGGCCGCGGTCAAGGCGTACCGCAAAGAATAGACAGCGGGCGGACGCCTCACACCGGCGGCGCCGGTTTTGGGGCGCTGTAAACATTTTGATTTTTTATTTTTTTTTATAGGAGTGAATGATGGCAACAATTAAGTTGAACGATTTGGTTTTGCGGGACGCTCACCAGTCCCTGCTTGCTACGCGGATGACGACGGCGGATATGCTGGGCGCCCTGGATATGCTGGACAAGGTCGGCTACTGGGCGCTGGAGGCCTGGGGAGGGGCGACCTTCGATTCGTGTATACGCTTCCTGAACGAAGACCCGTGGGAAAGGCTCCGGACTCTAAAGAAGGGGCTGCCCAACACGCCGATCATGATGTTGCTGCGCGGCCAGAACCTGCTCGGCTACAGGCACTACGCGGACGATGTTGTCGATAAATTTGTGGAGAAGGCGGCGGAAAACGGCGTCGGCGTGTTCCGCATATTTGATGCCTGCAACGATCCGCGCAACCTAAAACGCGCCGCGGACGCCGCCAAGAAGACGGGTAAGCACGTACAGATGGCAATATCCTACGCCACCACCCCGTACCATACAAAAGAGATATACGCCGATCTTGCCAGGAAGTACGCCGAATTCGGGGCGGATTCGATCTGCGTCAAAGATATGTCCGGCCTCCTCAAGCCTTACGAGGCTTACGCTTTGATAAAGGCGATGAAGGCCGCGTCCGATATTCCGGTAAACATCCACACCCACGCTACAACGGGGCTTTCCGTGGCGACGCTCGTCAAGTCCGCCGAGGCGGGGGCGGAGTTCCTTGACACTACTATTTCATCGCTGGCTATGGGGACGAGCCACAGCCCGACTGAGACGATAGTCGAGGCGTTCAAGGGGACGGAGTACGACACCGGACTTGACACCAAGGCCCTGCTCGAAATCGCCGCCTACTTCCGGGAGGTCCGCAAAAAGTACGCCCGCTTTGAGTCCAGCTTCCTTGGGGCCGACACCCGTATTCTGGTTTCACAGGTACCGGGCGGTATGCTCTCCAACCTGGAGAGTCAGTTGAAGGAGCAGGGGGCGCAGGACAAGATTGATGACGTGCTGAAAGAGATCGCCGTCGTGCAGAAGGACTGCGGTTATATCCCGCTCGTAACCCCGACAAGTCAGATTGTGGGTACGCAGGCCGTGTTCAACGTGCTTTTCGGCAGGTACTCGAAGATTACAACTGAAACGGCGGACCTTGTTACAGGCCGTTACGGGGCGCTCGCGGCGGAGGCGAACCCCGAACTTGTCAAAAAAGCTCTTGCCCAGAACAAGTACGACGCCGTTTTAACGGAGCGTCCGGCGGACAGCATCCCCAACGAGTTTGAAAAGATCGAGGCGGAGGCGAAGGCGGCTGGCGCAAAGACCACAGAAGACGCGCTTACTTACGCGATGTTTCCCAAAGTTGCGCCCGCCTTCTTCCGCGATAGGCCGAAGGGTCCCGTATCGAGCGCCGGCTTCGCGGCTGCGGCGGCGAAGCCGGAGGCAGGCGACAGCGGGGCCAAGGCGGAAACCGCGTCCGCCTACGTTGTGAACGTGAACGGCGCGGACTACCATGTCCAGGTGCGTCCGGAAGGCACGGTGGCGATAGCTCCGGCGGGCGGGACGGCGTCTGCCGCGGCGCCCGCGCCGGCTGCCGAGCCTGTCCCAGCGGCTCCCGTCTCAGGTGGCGGGGCGGCTGTCGTCGCTCCGGTGGCGGGCACGGTGCTGAAACACGCCGTCGCCGAGGGGTCGCAGGTTTCCTCAGGCGACACGATCATCATCATAGAATCGATGAAGATGGAACTGGAGATAAAGGCAACGTCGGCGGGCAAGATTCATTTCCTTGTACCCACTGGGCAGGCGGTGCAGGCGCAGCAGCCTGTCGCGCAGGTTGGGTAGGCCCCATGTTTGAATTCAGGAAAGACCCGGCATGGGTAACAAAAATCTGTTTCATAATGCTGATAGGCGCGGCGGCGCTATCTCTGGCGCTTTCGTTTACTCCGCGGGCGCGGGCGCAAACCGCGCCGGGCGAGGCCGCCGCCAAAAACGAGGCGTCCTACCTTAACCCGGACGCCCCTATCCTCGGCACGGAACACGGCGAGATACCGTCAATTTCAATACCGTCTTTTGCCCGCAGCATCGCGGAAACTACCGGCCTGTACGCGTTCATCACGGATGTAAAAGAAATGCTCACCCCCGGCGGCGCCAGTACGATGGTGTACGGCTGGCAGGAACTGTTGATGGTGATAGTCGGTTTCGTGATCGTCTGGCTCGGCGCGGCGAAAGGGTTTGAGCCTCTGCTTTTGATACCTATTGGTTTCGGAACGATTTTTGTAAATATTCCGTTTGCCGGCATGGGCGAGCCGCCGCACGGTTTTCTGCACATCATCTACGAGAGCGGGGTAGGCAACGAATTCTTCCCGCTCTTCATATTCATGGGGATAGGCGCGATGACGGACTTTGGCCCGCTGATCGCAAACCCCAAGACCGCGCTGTTGGGCGCGGCGGCGCAGTTCGGCGTGTTCGGCACGCTTTTCGGCGTTACCGCGATGAACCTGATCCCCGGCGTCAACTTCACCCCCAAGGATGCCTGCGCGATCTCGATAATCGGAGGCGCGGACGGCCCCACAACGATCTATACCGCCGCGAAGCTGGCCCCAAAGCTGATAGCCACCGTCGCTGTCGCCGCATACTCGTACATGGCCCTCGTACCGCTGATTCAACCGCCTATCATGAAGGCGCTCACTACAAAAGAGGAGCGGCTTATCAGGATGAAGCAGTTACGCCCCGTTTCCAGGGTGGAAAAAATACTGTTCCCGCTCATAGTATTCTCACTGGCGATTCTGCTGCTCCCGTCCGCCGCGCCGCTTATCGGCTGCATGATGTTCGGTAACTTCATCAAGGAGTGCGGTGTTGTGGAACGGCTTTCCAAAACTTTACAGAACGAGTTGATGAACATAGTTTCTATACTGCTGTCGCTAGGCGTAGGCAGCCAGATGACGCCGGAAAAATTTTTGAACCCGTCGTCGCTTTCGATAGTGGCGCTGGGCCTTCTGGCCTTTTGCATAGCTACAGGGACAGGTGTCATGGTCGCCAAGTTTATGAATCTTTTCCTGAAAGAAAAGATCAACCCGCTGATAGGTTCCGCCGGGGTTTCCGCCGTTCCGATGGCAGCCCGTGTTTCCAACAAGGTCGGCCTTGAGTACGACCCCGGCAACTTCCTGTTGATGCACGCGATGGGCCCGAATGTCGCCGGCGTGATCGGCACCGCGATTGCCGCCGGCGTAATGATAGCGAGTTATGGTTAAGCGGCAGCTTGTCATGCGGGAAATCCTGTGGTATACTGAAACAATGGGAGCGTTTTATGGCTGAACAGTTACAACTGGTTACTTTTCAACTCGCCGATGAGCTTTACGGGGTTGATATTCTCGATGTAAAAGAGATTGTCCGTGTGCAGTCCGTCAGGACTGTACCGAACGCTCCGTACTATGTCGAAGGTTTCTTCAACCTGCGCAGCGAAATCATACCCATTATCAACCTGCATAAACGTTTTGCGCTAAAAAAGAAGGAAATCTTACCGGAAGATGAGCTTTTATCGGGTTTTGTGATTCTTGATATTGACGGACTGAAGCTGGGTGTCGTTATTGACCGCGTTTCCCGTGTTGTTACCATAGAAAAGAGTGAGATTCAGCCTCCTCCCCAAATGCTGAGCGGCATAGGGGCTGAATATGTCCAGGGTGTTGTACGGCAGGAGGACGGCTATCTCATCCTTCTTAACATACGGAATCTGTTTAACCTGAAAGAACTGCAAAAACTAATAGAAATAAAAAAACAATGACTCTATCAGAGCAATACAATTTGGCGGTGAAAAAATGTTTTTTGCGCGATATTTTTTCTTAGCGCATACTTGTCGTAATTATACGACTGTGGAATAATTAGCGCATTATACGGTGCTAACCCGTTTTACCGGTGAGGAGGTCAGTTGGCTGAAAAGGATTTACGGATAAATGAACAGATAAGGGTGCGCGAGGTACGGTTTATAAGCGGCAGCGGTGAACAACGGGTTATGCCCACCTACGAAGCGCTCGCGATGGCAAAGGAAGCGGGTCTTGATCTGGTGGAAGTTGCCCCTCAGGCGTCACCGCCTGTTGTCAAGATTATGAATTACGGTAAGTACAAATTTGAAAATGAAAAAAAGATCCGTGATTCAAAAAAACGCCAAAAACTTCTTAAACTTAAAGAAATCCGTATGCAGCCCAAGATTGATGAGCACGATATAGACTTTAAATCGAAGCATATTAAGGAATTTCTATGCGAGGGTAATAAGGTAAAGGTTACGATTCGGTTCCGCGGCAGGGAATTGGCGCATACCGAATTGGGGCTGGTGGTTCTGAAGGATGTTTTGGCAAGGATTGAGGGTGAGTATGTGATGGACAGGACGCCAACAATGGAAGGGCGTTTCATGTCGATGATCTTAAGCCCAAAATCAAAAAAATAATACCGCTTGAGGCGGTTGCAAAAATATGTTGAAAAACAGAAACAGGGAGTTGTTAAATGCCTAAGATGAAGACACGGAAAAGCGCGGCAAAGCGTTTTTCGTTTACAGGTACGGGTAAGGTTAAGTACAAAAAGCAAAATTTGCGGCATATCCTTACAAAAAAATCCGCCAAAAGAAAACGCAATCTGCGCCATGCCGGTATTTTGGCCAGTGAAAATGTGCCGGTGATCAAAAAGAAACTGCTGCCTAACGGTTAGGGGAGGAATAAAAATATGTCAAGAGCGATTGATGGTTCCAAACGTAAGGAACACAGAAAAAAAATCCTGAAACAGGCCAAGGGTTACTGGGGACGGCGTCATTCCAATTTTAAAACAGCCAAGGACGCGGTGGCCAAGGCCCTTTCTTATGCCTACCGCGACAGACGGGACAGAAAAGCGGACTTTCGCCGTATATGGATAATCCGTATAAATGCCGCTGTCAGGCCTTTCGGACTCAGCTATTCCCGTTTTGTTGACGGCCTCAACAAATCCGGTATAACGATTAACCGCAAGGCACTTTCCAACCTCGCGATCGAGGATGCCGCGGCTTTTGAAGCCATAGTTGAACGCGCAAAATCCGCGCTGGGAGCCTGACCAGTATGGTAACGGTAGAACAGGTACGGCAGCTTGAGTCTAAGGTTGCCAAAGCTATTGATTACATAAACAAGCTTACCGATGAAAATACTTTGTTAAAAAATAAGCTGGATAGCTACCAAACTCGCATTGATGAGCTTGAAGTGTTGATCCAACGTTTCAAGGAGGACCAGGCGCGCATAGAAGAAGGCATCCTGTCCGCTCTTGACCGCTTGAACCGGTTTGAAGACGATGTGCATAGAACGATAACGCCGGTTACTACAGCCGGCGCTTCACCACGTCAGGTTCACGCAGGCGCGCCGGAAAAACCGGAGCCCACAGGTACGGCGGACGGC
>JAIRMP010000231.1 GCA_031258615.1 Spirochaetaceae bacterium
GCCTGCGAGCAGCGTCCGCCCGAAAGCGAAGACGGCCCGCTCGCAACATTCACGCCCCCCTCCCCCCCGCCGCTGCCTACAAGCGATCCCGTTTCAATCACGAGCGAGGACGCTCTGAAAAACATCTGTAAAACGGCTTCGGGCAGAAGGGGCTATTACAAACTTACAGCCGATATAAGTGTAAACGGCTGGACGCCGCTCGGTACCAGTAATGCACCCTTCACCGGCGCCTTTGACGGAGACAATCACACGATAACTTTCGACAACGCCGCCGGCGGCCTCTTTGCCTACACCAAGGCGGCGACAGTATGGAACCTCAAAATAGCGGGAACAATAACGGTAACAAGTGAAACCGGCGCCGTGAAGGTGGGAGGCATATCGGGCAACGCCGAATGGACGCACATCACAGGTTGCGACTCAAGCGTAAACATCACGGCGGTCGGAAACGAGCACAATTCCTCGGCGGGCGGCATCGTGGGCTTCATGCGGGACAGGTCGATGATACGCTCATGCACGGCAAGCGGCAACGTAACCCTGAACAGCAACGAGGCCGGCCTAATGGTCTATGCGGGCGGCATTGCCGGATACTCCGGCACCGGCACGTATGGGGCCGGCGCAAGCGGCTGCCTAATCACCGGATCACGCTGGACGGGCGGTTTGGTAAGCGCCGTAAGCGGCTACCCCTATGCGGGCGGCGTGGTGGGCTACAACTACACCGGCGCCCATGTAACGCAATGCGGCGCGGCGGGGACGGTAAGGGCCTGGGGCGCGAACCTCCCATACGCCGGGGGCGTGTCCGGCTACAACTCAGGCTACGTGAGCGGCACGGCAATAGTGGCAACCATCGAAAACTGCTACTCCACCGCCGCTGTAAACGCCGTCTCCACGTCAAAAGCCGCCCTAGCCGGCGGTATCGCCGGAGCTAACGCGAAACACGCACTCATCTCGAAGTGTTACGCAACGGGCGCGGTTACGGCCGCCGTCGCGGGTAACGGCACAAGCAAAATCGGCGGCAGCCTCGGCGTGAAAATCGCCGCCAACGCCGGCGGCATCGCAGGGGCCCAATACTACTCCGAAAATCCTATCGGGATACCCAACGCCACGATAAACTTTTGCGCCGCCCTCAACGCCTCCATCACCGGCGCGGACTCCGCCGCCGGCGCAGAGTGGAACATCTACCGCATATCGGGCGAAGGCGCCGATGGCGATAACGGCGGCAAATGGACGGCAAACATCGCCTGGTCAGACCTGCCCGTTACCAGAGGCGATGCACCGCCGTATTTCGCCGACTCCGACGCAAACGGCAAAGACGGCGCGGACGCATCATCGGCAAAGCCCGCCCAACCTGAGTATGCCGCCCTTGGCTGGGATTTCGCCTCGGTGTGGGAGATGGGGACCGACGGCTACCCGGCTTTACGGTAGGAAGTGAGCGCCGCAAGCCTGTGTGCAAACCCTATGGGTTTGCACACAGGCTTGCTTAGGCAAACTCCAGCCCTTGTTTTTGGGAATCACAGTTTTGCTATCTCTTCGGCGGAAAGCCCGGTATATTCCACAATCTGGTCAATATGTATCCCGCGCTTCTTCATTTTCTCCGCCTCCTTGATCATTTCCTCGCGCCGGCCGTCACGTTCCGCCTGCACGACTTTACTCTGGGTGTCTACTATGAACTTGTACTCGCTCAGAAGCCGGGATCTCTGGTGCTCGTCACGGCTTATACTTACCAATACTTGACTCGCCATCGCTATTCCCTCCTCATGTCCCAGTATCTCATTTACTTTGTCCCGCTTTTCCTTGTCGCTTATGTACTTAATGCAAAACGCCCACCTCTCCGCAGGCGTCATTTCCTCAACAGCCTTCTCTACCAGCCGGCCCAGCTTTGATAGTTCTATCGTAGTTATCCGGCTTAGCCCGCCTAGCGTCACACCAGGCTTGGCATCGTAGTACTCAAACTCATGCAGAAACGCCTCGTCCTTAAAGAATTTCCTGTTTACCAAAAACGCTATCTGGTACGCTTCTTTCAGGTCACTTTATGTCTTCCCCGCGCCTCGGATGTCCTGTCCGGTAAACAGCTTTCCGGCGTAAAATTCAAGCCGGATGGGTTCAAACCTGTCGGGGTACATTGACATTTCCACGTTGAAGTATTCCCCGGTTGACGCTTTGCAGTGTACGTCAAACCATACCTGCCTGTCCCGCAAGCCGGCTATCGCCGGTTCGTTCCCTATCACGTAAACAGTCTCCACATCGCGGTCCGTTATTGCCGAAAGTAGTTTAGCCAGGGCCGACAGGGATTCCGGCGTATCTTTTGTAAACACCGCCTTGAATACGTTGTCAAAGCAGATGTCTATCAGGTCTTCGTTTTTGTCCAGAATCATGTATGCCCCTTTTAAGGACTATGCCACAGGTGGATTTGGTTTACAAATGAACTGCCCCGCGGCAGGGCGGTTCATTCCCGCACGGGTCCTCAATACTTTTGTTCCTCTATGTCTTTTCCTGATACGTCGCCGCTGTCGAAGCCGGCCATGTTGAGGGCGCAGGCCAGGGCAAGCTGTACAATGAAACCGCCTATCACGGCGCCCGTACCCTCGCCGAGGTGCATATCCAGACTTACTATGGGGCTGAGGCCGAGTGCGGAAAGCACGATTTTATGACCCCCCACCTTTGAAAGGTGTCCGGCAAACAGGTAATCCGTGATTTTTGGGTTAACCATGTACGCCATGTAAGCGGCGGAACTTACCGGGAAACCGTCTATAACGCAGGCGATGCCGCGTCCTTCCAGGCCAAGCATAAAGCCTGTCATCATGGCAAGATCGGGCGCTCCTACCTCTTGCAGGATCGAGTAAGCGTTTTTCACGGGACGCCTGTTTACCACGCCTTCCTTGATCACGCGCTTCTTGTGGGCAAGCTGTTTGTCGTCTATGCCGGTACCCCGATCGATCACGGCGTCCGCGTCCAGCCCGGCCGCTACCAGCAGGGCCGCCGCCGTACTCGTATTGCCTATGCCAAGATCGCCGACAGCAACCATGTTATAGCCTTGCTTTACCGCGTCCTCCGCCAGTTCCCGTCCCTTGCCTATGGCGGCTTCTGTTTCGTCCTCCGTCATGGCCATTTCTTTGTAAAAATTCCTGCTGCCGCGGGAAATTTTTGCCCGGATAAAGCGGTTTTTCGGGTTTAACTCGCCGTCTGGCGGAAAATCCCCGTCGATTCCGCTGTCAACCACAATTAGCTCCCAGCCTGTCGAGCCCGCCAGAACGTTGATCCCCGCGCCGCCGGACAGCATATTGATCGCCATCTGGAAGCTTACTTCTTTTGGATACAGAGAAACGCCTTCGTCCGCGATGCCGTGGTCGCCGCCAAATACATAAACCCCTTTTTTTTCGATTTTTGGCGGCGCTTTTCCCTGAATCGCCGCCATTTTGAGGCAATACTCTTCAAGTTTCCCCAAACTCCCGCGCGGTTTGGTAAGGTTGTCCAAATGCGCCTGCATAGCGTCAAGTATATTTTTTTTATCCATGGTTAGCTCCTTGTCCTGTTGATGGTTGTATTATCGCCCGGCATCCGCCGTTAAACAAGTGTCCGCCTGGCAATGACGACGGGCGGGCGCTATGCGCCTTGCAATGACGGCGTTACGGATTAGCGGTCAATTTTACCTCATTGCCGGCTCGTAATCGTGATCACCACAAGTTCCGGCGGGTTCAATATGCGGGGGAAGGGCGGGCGGCGCGTCGTAAGCCCGCGGCTTACGACGAGTGAGGCGTCCCCCACCCTGTAAAGCCCGCCTGAGTATCTGGGGAAGAGCCCCTGGCCTGGGGCGTACAGGCCGTTTACCAGCGGCGGCAGGCGTACCTGGCCGCCGTGCGTATGCCCGGAAAGCAGGAGGTCGAAGCCGTAGTCCGCGTAGCGTTTCGCTACTTCCGGCCTGTGGCATACCAGTATTCTGTAGCCGTCGATCGCGGCGGCCTTGCGGAGGGGCCCATCCGCGAAGGCTGTGTTGTAAAGCGGGTCCGCCAGCGCCTTGTTCGGGTCGTCAACGCCGGCTATCACAACGGGTACGCCTCTTACCTCGATCGCCGAATAATCGTCCCGCAGAACGGTAACGCCAAAGCCGGCCAATTCCCGCAGTATCCCGTCAACATCGCCGCCGTCATACTCATGATTCCCGGTAACATAAAAGACAGGCGTCTCCGGCAGGTCTTTTTTTATGCCGGCCAGCAGCAGCCGCGTACCGAGGCGGGACGCGCGGTCATCGAATATATCGCCCGCGAGGACAATTATGTCGGGAGAAGCCTCGTATACGCGAGACAGAAGCGGGCTTTGATCCTTGCCGTAAATATCGCTGTGAAGATCGCTTACAAGGACGATGACAATGGCCCCGCGTTCAAGGCGGAGCTGTGAGGGAAGCGGCAAGTCGTAGTAAACCGTTTTTAGCGATGCGTGCGTGGCGCAGTTTGCAAGCAACATCGCGGCAAGTGTACACTGAAAAAAACTATTCTTCAGCGTTCCATTCACCGTTACGGTATGACCAGAGGCCGTCCTTCTGTGTGGAAGCAAAAATTACAGGCCAGCCGCCGGTGTCCTCATCGTCTACCTTAATCAACGAATTGACGGCGCACTTCTCCAAGGTCGCGCTGTACTTGTCCTGCACCGAGATGGGAATGGTTGAGTCCGCGGTCGTACCGCCCGGGGAACGCAGCGAGAACGCGCCCGTCCCATCATCTGGTATCCATGTTTCGAGGTATCCCAGGCTATAGACGCTCCCCTTTACGCCTATCAGTAGAAGTTTTCTTCCGCCGGAATCTTTGGGCGTATACTCGGCAAGTGCGCCGGTAAAATTATAGTCGGGTTCATGTAAGGCCGCACTGGTGTCCGTAATATTAAATATAGTGCCGCCGCTGCTTACGGCAATAATTTTTGTATCGATCTTGATGATGCCGGCGATTGTATAGTCGGATGTAAAGGAAACAGGCGCGTTCCCGGTAATTTTGAATATGCCGTTGCGCGCGGTGGCATAGTAATCTCCCGCGACGCCGGTCAGCGGGCTGCCTATGGTGTATTTGGTATCGAGTGCGCCATCGGGTTTAAGCCACAGCAGCGCATAGCCATCGGAACCGTTGCTGCCTCCCGCGTAGAGATCGCTATCATTGCCGTATATGCCCTGAATCATGCCGTAGCCGCTGTTATTTGAAATTGCCGTAATACCTCCGGTACTGTCTCTTTTATAAACGGTACAACCGCTGTCGCCCACACTCAGCAGGTACAGAGTGGTTTTCACGACGGCAATGTCGTAGACATTTGACGGGCCGCCGGCCTGCGACCAGCTTTTTTCTGAGTATTTCCAAAGTTTGCCGTTGGCGACATAGATATCGTTGCCGATTGTTGCGAATTTTGACGGCGAACCGTTTATAAGCGGGTCCTTGGGCTCTACCTCGTTGGAGATCATCGTAAATATCGGGTCCTGGTTGCAGGCCGCCGCAAAAAACATTGAAACAAATAAGGCTGTGTACAGTATATATTTCATATTGGTCCTAAAAATGATAACGCGCGCAGAGCGTTAATTCAATAAAGTTGCCGGTTGCGTCCCTTTCCGGATCGTTTGTCCACTGCGGCACAAGCCACCACGCGACATTCAGGCCGAAAGACCAGTCGCTGTTGAACCTGAAAAAAGTTGACGCCTGCGGTTTGAAAAAAATCCAGTAACCGTTGTAGGTAAGGTACTGCTCCGTCATGCCGCCCACCGTTATCGAAAGCGGGAATTCAAAACGCTGTAGGACAAACTGATACCCTGCCGTAAAACCTATGGGTATCAGGTACAAGAAGTTTTTTCCCAGGGTCTGCGAAAAACTGCCTTGCAGTATGCCGCCGATAAATAAATTTGAATTCAAAAAATAGTTATAGGCAAGCGATCCGGCGCCGCCCAAAGAGATTTTGTTTTCGAGCAGATCGCCTGATTTTGATACAAAGAACAACGGAAAAAGCATACCAAGGCTTATCGTAAAAGTTTGATCCCCGCGCGTGTACCCGGTAAGCGAGACCCCTTCCCAATCCGTAGTTATCGGCAGATTCGCGTTACTGTCCCCGTCATCGTCCTCTATATCTCCGCCTTCATTCTCTATATGTCCGTCTTCATCCCCTACATCTCCGTCTTCGCCATAGTCCCCGTTGTCTTCAATCGGTTCAAGCGCCTCGACGGTATCTTCCGCATCAACGGCGTCAGATTCCTGCGCGGCTGACGGAAAAGCCGTTCCAGCAAAAATTAATATCAAAAAAAAGAGCGTACGCACATGGCGTCTATTCATACAGTCTCCGGTTTTAACTTTTAAGGGGATCGCTGATTAACATGCTGTTAATCAGCGATCCCTCAGTATGCTAACACGAAAAACGCCGTTTGAAAAGCGTTGTGAGAGCACCATCGTCTCTATATTAACAAACGAATCGGTCAAAGGGATACCGTAAAGCGCCAAACTTTTTAAAAATACCAGCTTTTTGCCGTGTTCATCGAGCGGGTGCGGCGTAATTTCCCGCGCGCCGGGGAGGCGGATGTTTCCGTTTACTATCGCGGAAAGCGGCGGCTCTATAGTACGCGCGTCCTCCAAAAACGAAAAAACGCCGGTCTTCCCATCACCTTCCCTGCCGGCAAGAACGGGCAGCGCCACCGTGAACTCCCCTCCGTCGTACTGCTGAACGTACAGACCCGCTACCGAAAACGCCCCCTCCCCGGTTTCTATCGACCATACAATGCCGTTAAAATCACTGTATTCAACAGGACCATCCGCCTTCACCGGACGATCATGCCTGTCGATGAGGCCCCTGTAGGCCCTTCCAAACGCGGATTTAAGTCTTTGCCGCAGTTCGGCATCATCGGTCGGGTAGAAGCCAGCCGTTTCATCGTTTTCTACCGTGCCTGAAGGCGCTTTTCCGGCTATAAAAGCGCCTTTTCCCATGCTGTCAACATAAATAAGCCCCTTGGTAAAACGCTGCGCGCAAACCGGCGCCGTTCGATCCGTAAATTTCATAAAAAAGACATCGGTCAAAGGCGTCCCGTAACCGGCCACGCCGTTTTCTCCGCCTGTACCCAGACTTTTTCCGTACATATCGAGTATGTCCCCGCTTACCGTAAAAACCCTGTCGCCTGCCGTATTCAGCACGGCCAGCGTGAGGCCCGCAATGCCCCACGAGTTGTTGAAGGACAGGGATGCGCCGCGCCAGTTCTGTACCCAGCAGAGCCGTGTTTTTTCCGGCCAGAGGTGGGCCTCGTCCACGCCCAAAACGCCCTCCAGCGGCATTTCCCGCATCAGGGCTTCGCGGTAGGCCGCACGGAAGATGCCGCCAATCCGGGCGCCGCCGTCCGGCTCTGCCCCCGCATCCCTCCCTGAAACGCGGCCTACATGGTCAGGAATGGTGACGGCGGAAAGTTTTTCCGGCGTAAAACTGACGCCGTCCACTTCGCGGTCTGTATACGGAGGCGGCTCGGCAGGCGGGTCGGCAGCGGGGAGTGTTTCTACGGTGACGGTAGGCTCGCTTCGGGACGAAAGGCAGCCGAACAGCGGCAGGCAGCACAGAATCAGAATGAGGCGCGTCTTTGCGCCGGTAAACAGGATCACTTTACGACAGAATCATAACGTTTTTTTATCGTTTCGGCAGTAGCCGCCGCATCCTGCCTGTGCCTGAACATGGAGTTTATCTCTTCCTCCGCTATTGAACCAAGGGACGCGCAGGCCGAAAAAAGTTTCCAGTCGTCAAGGCCCTCCGCGCTCTCAATCATGTTCTGCGCCTTTACATAGACCGCTTCAGGCGGCGCCCTGTCCTGCCCGCCGCGCTGTATCTGATCGCCTGCCCATGTACCGTCAAAAATGGAAGCCGCTGGGTCCTCTGAAATCGCGCCGGCTGCCGCGGCAAGCGCCGCGCTTGCCGCGCCGAGAAATTCAAGAAATTCAAAGGCCGTCTCACTGTAACCGCTTGATGACAAAACGGCCGTGTGCACACAGCTCATATTGAATATGGGCCTGCCGGAAGGGTTTTCAGGGTATGGTATGTTTGTTATTCCAAACTGCATATCTTTATGCTGTGTTTCAAGCGTTTTTATCAGTTTTGACGAAGCCGTAACCATTGCCGTTTTGCCCGCGATAAAATTATTTATCTTTTCGTCATCATCCTTGATAAAAGGCGGACGGCCCAGCGTATTCTGCCTGTTAAGTTTATTAAAAAAATCTATGCTGCCAACAACATTTTTTTCGGCAAAATTGAACATATCCTTTTCGCTGTTTATCGTTTGCAGCGTTTTTGTGCCGGACTCGGACCATATCCACGGAAAAATATCGGTAAAAAAATTTCCGCTGACGGACAGCCCGTAAATGTTTTTTTCCTTCAGTTTGAGGCAGACTTCCGAAAATTCACCCCGTGTCTTGGGCGGACGATCAAAGCCCGCATCTTCGAGAATTTTTATGTTGTAAAAAAGAGCGTTAAAGTATGAGTACAGCGGCCTTGTGTAGACTTCATTCGTTGTTGTCCCTTCCCGCGCTTCACCGCCGTTTTGGTTGGCAAACAAAATACGCTTTTCGGAATCGTCAAACCACAACGGATCTACGGTTACAATATCAGGAAATTTCCGCGCGTTTTTTTTGTTTTCTTTTCCATTGGGCTGGCTGTTCCGCGCAATGTCGAGATAGCCGGCGCAGTCCTTTTTCAGATTCCTGTAGCTCCTGTTTTCAAGAACAATGCTGACGCCCGGATGACTCCTTTCAAATTCGTCAATTAGTTTTTCAAGAACATCCCGTTCCATATCATCAGTCAACCACTGGGAGAACACCAGCGTTGTCTGACTAAAATTGATTTTCTTCGCGGGATAAAAAAAAATGGCCGCGGCCAGGACTGCCAGCGCCGCGCAAACAAGGGCGATATCAAACTTCTTCATTAAACCGGGTAAAAGCTCCTACCGATAATATCGGCATGGGGTCTGACTTATGACAGTGTTTCTGTTAAAAAAAACATTCTTTGATCTTTGGGACAACGCCTTCCGCGTCGCGTTGTTAAACATAGGGTTTATCGCCTCCTTAGTATTTTTCCTGCTGCTTAACCGGCTTTTGGAGGTGTTTTCTCCGCTTCCGTCCGCCGTCTCCGGCCTCATCTTTTTGCTTGCCGCCGCCTGGTATTCCGTATACCTGGCCGCCGCGGCTTTATGCGTAAAAAACATTTCCGACTACTCGTACTTCGGCTTTGCTGATTTTTGGGCGGCATTACGTTCCGTCTGGAAAGCCGGTATCGTGTTCAGCCTGTTTTTCTGCGCGGGGGCGCTTCTCTTTACATTTATAATCCCGTTCTACCTGCTGTTGAACAATCCCGCCGGGCTTCTTGTCGCGTCGCTGCTTTTCTGGACATTTGTCCTGCTCGCGGCGATGTTTCAATATTTTTTTGCCGTCCGCGCGCGGCTCGGCGTTACTGTCGTTAAAGTTATAAAAAAATGCTTTCTGCTTTTTATTGACAATCCGTTTTTTTTTGCCGGAACCATGCTTTTGGCGCTGCTATTACTCGTTTTATCGGCGGTAACGGCCTTTCTTTTGCCGGGGCCCGCCGGCGTCCTGCTCTTTCTTGACGAGGCCCTGCGCCTGCGCCTTTTGAAATACGACTGGCTTGAACAGAACGGCGACGCCGACCGCAGGTATATTCCCTGGAATAAGGTTCTGGCGGAAGAGTATGAAAAAACAGGTAGGCGTACCATACGCGGTTTGTTGTTTCCATGGAAAGATTAGGGCGGCCCCCGCATTATACGCCGGCAGTTCACCCGCGCAAACCGCTAGCCGTAAACCCGGCAATTTTTTATAATTAATCATGCGTAACATTCGTTTAATTGCCATTGACCTTGATGACACACTGCTGCGTACCGATTTGACGGTTTCATACCGTACACGGAAGGCGGTAAAACGCTGTATCGCGGCGGGTATTGCCGTGGTGCTGGCGTCAGGCCGTACATACAGCTCGCTGCGGCGTTACGTAAAGATGTTATCTCTCCATAAAAGCAATGCTTATCTTATCTGCGGAAACGGCGCCATAATTCAGGAAGCGGCTTCAGGAAACATTGTTTACCATGTTACGCTGCCCCCCAAACCCGCTATTGCCGCTTTTAACCTGGCTGACGCGGAAGGTTTTGCCGTGCAGATTTACGAAGATGACGTGATGCATGTTTCGCGCGAAAATGAATTTGCCGCGTATGAAAAGAAACTTACCGGTCTGCGTCAGGCAATTCCCGGCAATTTCCGTGAAATGATTGCGGGCGGATGCCATAAACTTGTTATACCCGGCGACCCCATGCTGCTGAAGCAACTGGAGATAATACTGCTGAATTTTGTCGGCGGCGAATTGACCATTTTTACCAGCAAGCCTTACTATCTTGAGATTCTGCCGCCCGCCGCGGATAAGGGTTCGGCCCTTTCCAAAATTGCCGCAATGTCAGGCATAGGGCAGGATGAGGTTATGGCGGTGGGCGATTCGATGAATGATGAGGCGATGATACGCTGGGCAGGCTGCGGCGTCGCTATGTGTAACGGCGATGAACGTATAAAGAAAATCGCGGATATAGTTACCGATAGATCAAACGATGAGGACGGCGTAGCCCGCGTCATAGAACAGCACGTACTTGGCGCCGGAAGCCAGCGAAAAATCTGAACAGTAAATTTCCTTTTCACCCGCATATTCTGTATATGCCTCCTGTCGGTATTTTGTAAAACACTGTATAATATCGTGTTATGGCATTTAAAAAAACAATTTTGTTTTGCGCCTCACTTGTTTTTTTTGCGGATCGGATTTTGGCGCAGGATGATTTTAAAATCCTTTTGGAATTTTTACCGGATTCTGTAATACAAAACGAGGCTTTTACGATAAACCTTGTGGTGAGTCATCCGAATCCGGAAGAGATATACCTGCGGCCACCGGATTTTAACGAGGTTTTTCGCATGGAAAGGATGCGTACCGGAGTCCGTTTGGTACGTGAAATAGCGCAGAGCAATGAGCAGTACACGGTATTTGAATTTCTTTTGATACCGGACAAGACCGGCCTACAGGAAATTGGCGCGTTTGAAGTTGAAGTGCTAGGGAAAACGAGGACAACCAGCCCGATAACCGTATACGTGCAGCCGGAGGTGGAGGGGTTTAACGCGCGCCTTGTATGGCTTGACCGTGACGGACGCGGAGGCGCCGCTGATTCGGCGCGTATAGGGGAAGTTTACGAAACGGCGCTGCGGATAGTTTCATGGGAAAAGGGCAGGCCATACCCTGAGACATTCGCGGCGCCAATCGAAGCGCCGGAAAACGCGATTGTTGAAGAAATTCCGCTTTCAAAAAACGATCGCGGGGCAGGGATCGTTTTACGGTTACGAATCGTTCCGCTGGACGGTAAGACGGTAAGCATAAACACGCGGAGTATTGAATACGAAAAATCACAGATCGAAATTCCCGCGTTGACGATAAAGGTATTGCCTGCCGCCGGTGAATTTACCGTGGTGAAACCGGAGAAAACATTGGCAACCAAAGAGAAATATACTGAGGCCGCGCTACAGGTTGGGGCGGTTTCATTTTCCGGCATGATGGATAACAATAAAAAAATTATTACCGCTTTCAGGCGTGGGCCCGATGACTGCATAGCAGAGGCGGAACGTATCTGGGAAGGGGGAGGGTACGCTGCCGCCCTTGCAGTTTTGCGCAGGGGCGAGATGACGCTTTCTGTGGCCGCCACGGTAAGGCAGGTCAGGACGGCGTGCGAAGACGCGCTGCACCTGCCTTCCGGCGCCGGCGAACCCTGGCTGCCGCGCGGACCTATACTTTTTGTTTTGGCGCTGTCCCTTGCCGCTTTTGCCGTACTTTTTTTTGTCAGAAAAAAAATTTTAATTTCCGCGTTTTCTCTTTCGGCAATTCTATTTGTTTGTTTGCTTGACCTGGCGGCTTTATTTTTTTCATGCTCGTACGAAAAAAACAGGGCTGTACTGAAATACTGCGCGGCCTATCCCATTCCTGAGGAGGATGCCGGTACTGCTTCTTTTTTCATGGAAGGCCAGGCCGTCAACATCCGCTCAAAATCGGGTTCGTGGTTTTTTGTCGTGAGCGCGGAAAGCGGCGGGCTGGAAAAGTCCGGCTGGATAAAAAAAGAAAACGCGGTAACGCTTGCTCCGCCTTCCCGCAAAGCCCGCCTGTAAAACCGGCTCGTAACGCTCCTTCGCAAAGCCTGCTTGTAAAGCGGCCCCGCCGGCAGATAAAAAAGCTGCCATCCACACCCGGCAAAAAAGTCCTGAAGTTTGCGGAGTAAGCCGCCTTGCGGCGGCTGACACCACCGTCCCGCGTGTGGGTTATGCCGCCGGCACAACCGCACAGCGGCAAGCCGCCGCAGGCGGCTTGCCTTCTGGATTGCTTCGGCGCTACGCGCCTCGCAATGACAACGGGCGGACGCTGCGCCTCGCAATGACGGCTGGGTCCAAATCAAAAGTAAAATTGCTGTTGTCATAATATGCCACCTACTCATAAAATGCCGCGATTTGTAAATTATTCAGAGTCACGTCATTAAACGCCAACTTTATACTATTGGAAAACTTGGGAATCGCGGCAAGTGCGGAGCGCTTGGGCAAAGGCTGCGCCTTTGCCTTGGAGTTTGCGCAAAAGGGGGTTTTCCGCGCTTCCAAAAAAATCCGGGCCGCCATACCGGAACAAATAACTGTGAGAAATGTACGCTTGTATTACAAGGGCTTTTACGCTTTTTCCTTGTTAAAGCCTTTGGAAAACGCGTCAATAATTTTTTCGATCTGGTTTGAGTTTGTAATGTTGAATCTGGAAAGTACGCTGCCATCAAGCTGCTCGAAAAGCGCACATCCGTATTCAACCGCGCACAGCATATTGGCAAGGTATACCGCATCGACAAGCAACCTGTACTTTTCAGGCGCGTCTCCGGGTGTATGGTGGAATCGTATGGCCGCCACAAGGTTTTCCGGAAAATTCCATTTTTCGGCAAGAAGCGCTCCGACTTCAGCATGATTCATGCCTGCCTTGATATCTTCAAGCGTTACAGCGGGGATGTTTTTTTCCCTGCAAAATGCTTCCATTTTTGCGGTAAGCTCCGGGTTTACGTCCGCCAAAACAATCTTTCCCATATCGTGCAGTATGCCGCCCATGTATATGTCTTCGATGTAACTCTTGTCATGCTGAAAATTCTTAACAAGGTTAAACGCAAAAAATGCGGTTTTGTAACTGTGTTTCCACAATCTTTTTTTTTCTTCCGTATCGTCTCCAAGCAGTTTTTGTGTTCCGTAAGAGTAAAGCAGGTTTTTTATACCGGTAATTCCCAAAATTTTCACAGCTTCTGAAATACTGTCAATTTTCTTTGTCGTCATGTACTGTGCTGAATTTACAACCTTGATAATATCCGCCGTCATTGCCGGATCAATCAATATTTTTCCGGCAATATCCTTCATATCTGACTTTGGATCGGACAGCATATTCTGTACCCTGATAATATTTTCAGGAAAATGCGGCATATCATTTATATGCGCCACTATTTCTTTGGTTACGCCTGTAACGTTGGCCAGGACTGTTTGTTCAAGCGGAACAACAAGTTTTGCGACAGTTTCCGATTCTGTTTTTGTAATATCGAAGCAATCCTCCGTCAACCCCATCTTTTTAAGCATAAGTATAAGGACGACAAGACCGAGACCGGCGCCTTCAGAATCGTCCAATACCTGCGAAAAAGCGTCCTCAAGGCTGTTATATTGACGTGAACGTGCAATTTTGTCATGTATGCGTATCAGTTCAATTTTTGAAACTACAACGTTGTTCCGCACCTCAATCTGTAGTGCGTCTTTGCTGTAAAGCATAATTATTTTTATGTAAAGCCCTTTGTCCTTTTGAAGTTTGAGGTAATGCGTTATATCATTGAATATGTCCTTCTTGAAAGTAAGCATACCTTCTTTGTACTGATCAGGATTATTAATATCCAGGCACTTTTCCATAAAGTATACACGTTTTGTATTTGCCTTTTTTGCGTTTACCGACAATTCCTGAATACAGTATTCTATGTAATCGCGAAGGTTTTCGTGACCGGCCATACGCAAAAATACGGCCAAAACCTTGACAATGTACATCTCCACATCGTGCGGAAGCGTATATGTGGTAATTGTCAAAGGTATGCCGGACCGTATCGAATTTTTTATTGTATTTTCATCTACAATCAGCTCATCTTCTTTGTTCATAATACCTCCTGACGGCGTTGCCGGAAAAAAAACAAGTTATGCATTAAACATTAGCCGGCAATGCAGTTTTATTCAAGTACCGGCGGCAGGCCAGCCTGCACCGAACATACGCCAGTAGCCGACTCATTGTCCTTGATATTCGCTGAGCGTGAAAG
>JAIRMP010000186.1 GCA_031258615.1 Spirochaetaceae bacterium
GGAGTTTGCGGTAAGCCAGCCGTCAGGCTGGCGGCGCAAACTCCTATGCAAGCCGTAGGCTTGCACGCTGAGCGTGAAAGAGAGCGGCTAAGGAGTCGTCCTTTTGAGCTTTTTTAACCGGTTGTATAAAATTTCAGGTAGCGTTTTTTTTGCCATCCTTTTCAGAATATTCTTTAGTGCGCGGTCTATACTCAATTTTTCCTGTTTATCTCTCAACGCCCAGATAGGGTATTTTTCATCCACTTCGCACTGTTCCGAATGAGAAAGCCGCCGAACACCGTTCATCTTTACCAAAAGTGACCAGATACTCTGGTCGTGACGGTTTTCAATGAACTCCGGGAAATTTGGGCTTACAGAAGGTGTATCATCGGCAAGCGCGAAATTATCGTAGTAAACTTTCATCCACTTTTTTATTATGTCAACGCTTTCCTCGCATTTCCTTATAAACAAAAGGGTTGCGGCTATTTGGCATGGATAAATATCAGAATCGTTCCTTACGCCAAAATAGTCAAACAAATCCCCTTTGGTCCATCGTTTTTCCGTACACCACGGCATTTCAAACGCGAGCAGGCCGTTCTTTGCTTCATTTGTAAGTTCAAAATATTCGTTAAGGCGTTTCAGTCCTTTCGGATTTAAATGACATCCGGCGTCCGTGTACTGTAAAAGATCGCCGTTGTTCAGCTTTTCCAGCGTCCGCAAAATTATATGCGGCTTCCAAACCCAGTATCCAAATCCGCGTCCCGGCTTTAACTTGTCCTTAAAGTATTCACGAAAATCCGCGTCCAAACTTAATTCCGTGTACAAAAAGATTCCGTCATAAATTCCCATCTGTTTTGCCTGTTTTTTAAAACGTTTCAGGGTTGGTTCTAACTTGCTATCGGCAAAAGCGCAAATGTATTTCTTCTGCCTATGGGGGGGGGGGGGGGACTTTTACGGGTTTCATGCCGCGAAGTTCACGGCAGGCGGAAAACCCGGTGTTTGAAGTTTTTCGTATCGTATTCATGTTAATAGTGTATACATTACCCTGTTGTCTGTCAAACAACGGGCGGCACGGCCAAAAAGACACCCGCGTCCAATCAGCAGTTTTACTTTCATGACGAATGGCGTGCCATTACCCCGCAGGCTGGTACATACCTCGACCCGCTTGCGGCTTGCGCGCCTCGCAATGACCAGAGCCCCCGTCGTCATTGCGAGTACCCGTTAGGGTACGAAGCAATCCATGCGAGGAGGCTCGACAAGCGGGGCGGAGTTTGCCTAGCAAGCGGCACGCGGGTCGAGTGCCTTTGAATTTAGACTATGCGCTTGCGCCGCAAACTCCTGTGGCAAGCGCTCCGCGCTTGCCACGATTGCTTTGTCGCTGTGCTCCTGGAAATGACGGTGTCGCTGCACGCCTGGCAATGACGGCGCTTTGGGGTGAAATTTTGGCCGACTACTGACACTATGGCAAATCCACGGAGTCCTCTCCCAAAAGGCGGGCGGGCGTCGATTTTTTTAACAAGGAGGGGTGAGCAGCACCATGTCAAAAACAGCGGAAAATTCTTTCAGCGTTATCTCCGTCGTGTGTGAATTTGCGTTTGAGCCGGCGCGCAAAAACCATTCCGAAAGATTCACGCGGGGGCCGGGGCCTGCATATCCGACCGCGGTTTTCCGCGCGCGAATATTTTTTGCGGCCATTATCCAGTCGCCGATGTCATCCTGAAAATCACTGACAATAAAAAATGCAGAATCTTCATCCAAATATTTTTTGCAGTACTCAATGCCGGACGCCAGAATCGTACCTCCGCCCGCCGTCAGCTTCAAAAGCTCATTTAACGGGGTATCGGAACAAAGACTGTCTGACCAGCACACAAGGCGGCTCTTTTCTTTGTCAAAAAAGCCTTCGGCCTGGATTATCGTGTGCACAATCCGTTTCAGAAATACAACAGGGACACTGCCCGATACATCAAGCAGTATGCAGACTACCGCAGGCGTCTTATCGATCACGCGGCGGCGGCGCGGTATAAAAATATCGGAGTTAAATTTATTACGGTTGACATTGTAAAGCATATCGGTAAAAATCCGGCGGCGTTTATCTACCATGCCGCGTTCGCGCAGAATGTTTATGAACTGATCAAAATTATCACATTCATTTACGGAATGGAGCGCGGCCCCACCGGTAATTTGCGTGGTCCTGCCGCGCCGTACACGTTCATCATCGTCCGCCCCGCAGCCGTCAACTATGGTTTTGCGCGTCTCATGCGTTTCTTTAATCCGTTTTTCATCGCGTATTTCGCTGCTGTACGCGCTTATGTCGCTGGTCTTTATTTTATTTCCATCACCACTGCCGATCTGATCGAGCGCCCGGCGCATGTCGCCGCATAAAAGCAGCATATACGTCATCCAATCGAGGCCCTGCGGCCAGTCTTTTTGGGGATACGAAAGGTACTCCTGCTTCCGCGCGCTGGTCATGGTGTTTTTTTCCAGCAGGATGCGTACTTCTGCCCAGTCGTCTTTAAAAAGTTTACTGTTTACCTCCATCGCCTGTGAAATCCCGGCAAAACGTTCATAGATGTATGTTGAGTACAGCCCCATACGCTGATTTATGTTTTTGTCTTCAGGCAGCCTGAAAAAAATTACCGGCATATTTTCACGAAAAAAGGTATCGAATTGCTTTTTCTGCGCCTGCGGACGGGTAAAATGATTGTACAGTATCCGTCCTTTTTCACGCAGATCACAGACGGTATATGTCTGACTATCGATATTTTCTTTGATATATATGCAGTATTCACCACGCGCAGCACGGTACGAAAACGATAAAACAGAATCGTTTTGAACTTCACTGTTTATATAAGACAACGATATATTGAGCCGCTCAAATAGCGCATCCATTTCGGCGCGCCGCCCATCGAAACAATCCTGATCTATCATACAAGCCTTCCATCCCGAATCACCGGAACGATCAATCATTTAATATTACCATAAACAACATATATTGCAGAAATTCCAAGAAGGTTCCATAACATTTTAGAGTACATCACCCCTCGAAGGATAGCTGCCAGGAAAGGCCAAATTTGTCCTCCACCCAGCAATAACGCGGCAAACTCCGGCGCCCAATGTCATATAGTTTGCCCATTGACATTGTAGGATAAATGATTAAGCTGTTTACCTACAGAGGAGTTTTATGACACGACAGATAGCGATTTACGGCAAGGGCGGCATAGGGAAATCGACGACCACGCAGAACCTTGCCGCGGGCCTTGTGGAAATGGACAAAAAAATTATGGTTGTGGGCTGCGATCCAAAGGCGGACTCGACGCGCCTGCTGCTTGGGGGACTGATTCAGGACACGGTGCTGGACGTGATTCGGGACAATGTCTCCGGCGCGTCGCTAGATACGCTGATAAAAACCGGTTTTAGCGGGATAAAGTGTGTGGAATCAGGCGGCCCTGAACCGGGGGTAGGCTGCGCCGGGCGCGGTATAATCACAGCGATTACGATGCTGGAAAACCTGGGCGCCTACACGGAAGAACTGGACTATGTGTTTTACGACGTGCTGGGCGATGTGGTCTGCGGAGGTTTTGCCATGCCTATTCGTGAAGGGAAGGCAAAAGAGATATACATTGTGGCCTCAGGAGAAATGATGGCGCTGTACGCTGCAAACAATATTTGCAAAGGGATCAAAAAGTATGCCCAGCACGGTGAGGTGCGGCTTGGCGGCATTATATGCAACAGCCGGAATGTTGACAACGAAAACGATCTGTTACGGGCTTTCGCGGCGGAAATAGGAAGCCATCTTGTATATTTTATACCGCGCAACAATGTTGTTCAGCACGCGGAACTTCACCGCAAAACGGTGATCGACTACCAGCGGGAAAGCCCTCAGGCTAACGAGTACCGTTCTCTCGCAAAAGCGATAGACTCAAACACCGTTTTTACGATCCCAAAGCCGGTTGAGCGCAACCGCCTGGAAGAAATGATGCTTGAGTACGGTACGCTGGACCTGCCTTCAAACTACAAGATTTAAGCGGCGGAACCCCCAAAAAAACGCGCCGTACCCCACGGCGGCATTACGCGCGGCCCCTATCCATTAGCCGTCTTTTTGTGTACAATCTGATGCGATATGCGCGCCAAAATACAGTTTACCGGTACGTGGCGTTTTAAATTTCAGGTTGTACGGAAACTTAGGGTTAAGTACAATTTACGCTAAAAATGGACTGTACGGCCGCCGTATTTATTAGGACGCGATTTTGAAGATTTCACGAAAAGCCGCCATTAGTTTGCTTATTTGTATTCTCCTGTTCGCCGGTTTCTGTGTATTTGCGTTTACAAGCCTGTTTGATGTCATAGAAACACGTTTTTATGACAGCGCCATACTGAATGAACTTAACAATGACCTTGACGATGATACGGATTTTATAGACAGTTATATCTCTGATTTGCAGAAACGGTTTGATGATATTCTGCATGAAGGCGCGATTAGACGCAGTTTTTGGGTCAACCAGAGCAGTGAGGATATTTATGAGCGCAGCAGAATATTCGCGTCGCTGGGCGTTTCGCTGCCGGGCCTGCAATGGGTACGCTTTGTCGATTCCGGCGGAAACCGCATTCATTATTCCAACAACCCGGATGACCAGATTATAACGAATGACGGGACAATTCTGTACAAAAATTACCCGGAGGTAACGGGATACCTGCCTTTCGACCGGAATATGCTTTCAGGCGTCAATATGGAACACATACTGTTTGATGATGAAAATGAACGCCTGGTCTTCTACTATCCGTTTTACGACTCTATGGATATTCAACGCGGCGAAGCGCTGTTTTCGGTCTCCATACGCGCGTTTAGTGAAAGTCTTGCGGAAAACAGGCAGATAAAAGTAAGCGATAATGTTTCCGTTATTTCCGATCCGGACGGCATAGCGATAGGTATTCCGCTGCTGGAAACCAACGCGGTAAAGCAGGCGATCTCCTCAGTGTGGGCTTCCGGCGGCGCCGCCATCAGCCGTGTCTATACGCCGCAGTCCGACCCGTTGACGCTGCTCTCCGCAAAAACGAGTCAGGGAATATTTATCGGTCACCTTGTACCGGAAAAACTTTTTGCGTTTCCCGATGTGTTAAAGGCGCTGCTGGTTGCCGCCGTCTTTATCACGCTGTTTGTGGTTCTGTTCCTTATTTTCAACGTAAAACCGGATGCTGTTGCCGTTGTTCAAAGCAGACTCAAAGAATTACAGGTAAGCCTTATGCATGAATACTATCAGCTCATGGGCGATATGGACTGGGCGGTATGGCGGCGTGAGCTGGAACAACGGCGCGAGGATGTTAAAAGTGAACTATGCAGGGGAGTTAAAATAAAAAAAGGCAGCGGTATTGAAAGCTATATAAATTCATTTTTTGACAGATCGTGGGACAGCCTGCTCGCCGCTATAGGCAGCAGGACCGGAATGATTACAACTTTTGACGAAGCCAAACTGGAAGCGATTCTGGGACGTGTTTTGGGTTCGTCAAGACCTCCGTCATACATTGGTGATGCCGGTAAAACCAGCATACAGGATGATAGATATGAAAGAATACAAGATTATGGGGATGATATTTTGGATGACGGTGTTGCTGGTATAGATGATCATTATGACGACATAGAGGAGTTGGAATCGGCGGACGAGATCGGGGCGAAAGACGCTCCTGCGGTGGTGGGGGCGGGGGCGGGTGAACGTTACCAGGACATAGAGGAACTGGAGCCGGCGGACGAGCCGCAAACTGACTATGCGCAGGCGGGGGCGGGTGAACGCTACGATGAGATAGAGGAGTTGGAAGCGGCGGACGAGCCGCAAGCTGACTATGCGCAGGCGGGGGCGGGTGAACGCTACGATGAGATAGAGGAGTTGGAGCCGGCGGACGAGCCGCAAACTGACTATGCGCAGGCGGGGGCGGGTGAACGTTACCAGGACATAGAGGAATTGGAGCCGGCGGACGAGCCGCAAGCTGACTATGCGCAGGCGGGGGAGGGTGAACGCTACGATGAGATAGAGGAATTGGAGCCGGCGGATAGTCCGGAATCATCCGAAAATGTCGCCTTGCCGGAAAGTAATCCTGAGATTGCCGGTAAGAACGCGCCGGTTGAGGCAACAGGGTCTGAAGGGGATGCATGGCTCAACCTTGCCGGGGGAGCGGCCTCCATGGAACCGTCCGAGATATGGGCGGAGCTGGCGGATGTGGACAAAGCGGCGGACACGGAAACGTCTGAAACCGGGGAAGCGGTTGGGCAGCAGGAGGCGGAAGAAAGGCCGCCAATGGTGAACAGCGATATTTTGGAGTGGGACCCGTTTGGCGAGGAGGATTTCGGCGGTGTAACAGAAAGCGATTCCGGCGGCCCGGCAGAGCATTATACCACAAACGACTATGGCGAATTCATCCCCGCCGCGGCAGATTTAAATGCCGGCAACTTTAACATAGCCTCGTTGTACGATGTCGAAGAGTTTGCCGATGCGGATATTGACGAGGAACAGTTGTACAACAACGCATACAAAAAGGATGAGGCGGATTACGAGTTTGACCACCCACAGCATCAGCAAAATCTTGACGAAATCGCCAGGCAAATTGAGTTTACCGCTGCCGATCCGAGTACGGCGCCGCCTGCCGGTGATCTTAAACTGGATGTTCGCTCACCGTTGGACGAAATATTTTCAGCAAAAACGATAAACGCACTAAGTGCGCCGGCTGCGAAGCTGACGCCGACTGCAAAGCTGACGCCGGCTGCGAAGCTGACGCCGGCTGCGAAGCTGGCGACTGTTGCCGCCGCTAAAACAACAAAGAATGTACGGGAGATAAAACCGCATAAACCGCTTAAAACGGCGGATCAGACGCCATCCCCGCCGCATTACAGATTCTTTTCGCAAAAATCCGGCGATTTGGAGTATATAGAGGCGGAGGAGGATGAAAACGAATCATCCCTGATAAAAAAACGGGGCGGAGTGGACTACATAGACTCCGCTTTGCTGAAAAAGGACAGCCCGGACGGAGAAAAAATTGACCCAAAAATGAAAAGCCTCGTGGATTCTGTGCTACAAAACCGCTAAGGACCCGCGGCTCCTAACGCAGGCTGTGGGCATACATTCACGCCGCCTGAGTCCCCCAAGCGCTTTAAGCGCTTGGGGGACTCGCGCCTTTTTACACGGAAAACACATCGTAAGGATCGTCCCCCTGCCTGCGGTGCGTGACCGCCTCCAGAATGTGTTCAGCGCCTATAGAATCCGCCCCTTCCAGATCGGCCACCGTGCGGGCGACGCGGAGTATGCCGTGGTACGCCCGCCCCGAAATGCCGAGCTTTTCCACCGCGTTTGTAAACGCGGCAAGCGTCTTGCCGCCTATGGCGCAGTACCTGTCTATAGCGGCTGCGTCCATACCGGCGTTCCGCCTGATAGCAGTCCCGGCAAAACGTTCCGCCTCCATCTCAGCCGCCCGCCTTACGCGGGCGGCAATCTCCCCCGCCGTCTCCTCCACGCCGCCGCTCAACTCGGAAATACTCGGAGTGTTCACAGGGACGCGCAGCTCTATGCGGTCAAGCAGAGCGCCGCCGAACCTGCGCCAGTAACGGGTAATATCGTCGCCGGAGCAGTAGCAGCCCATCCCGGCGGCGTTCGCGCCGGCGGGATTCATGTCGTCCCCGTTCGCGCGGTGTACGCCGCTTTTCATCCCAAGCCTGCCGCAGGGGCAGGGGTTGGCCGCCATCACCAGTTGGAAGTCGGCGGGCAGGCGGACTGAGCTTTCAGCCCGTGATATGGTTATCCGCCTTTCTTCCAGCGGCTCACGGAGGGACTGCAGCACGTTCACCTTAAATTCGGGCGCCTCGTCAAGGAACAGCACCCCAAAATGGGCAAGGCTGATCTCCCCGGGCCGCACGGCGCGCCCGCCGCCAAGTATCCCCTCCGCGCTTGCAGAATGGTGCGGCGAACGGAAGGGCGGCTTCACGATCAGGCCGTTCACGCTAAGACCGGCAAGGCTGTGCAGGCGCGTTACCGTTATCGCCTCGCTCTGCGTGAGCGGCGGCATCAGCAGCGGCATACAGTGGGCCAGCATAGTCTTGCCGGAACCTGGCGGGCCGAAAACCAGCAGGTTATGCCCGCCGGCGGCAGCTATCTCCAGCGCCCGTTTGTACCGCTTCTGCCCCTTCACGGCGAATCCCGCCTCTCCCGCCTCTCCCGCCTCTCCCGCCGTCCCTGCCCCTCCCGTCTCATCAGCCTCCACTGCCCGCGCGCCGCGCGCCGTTACCGGCAGCCGGCCATGCTCCCGCAGGCAGCGCAGGACGCTCACGGCATCCTCCAGCGTATCCACACCGGCCACATTGCAGCCCTCCAGGATGGCAGCTTCGGCGGCGTTGGCGGACGGAACGATAAAGTTCCTGATACCCGCCTCAAGTCCGGCGGCAGCGGCGGCAAGCGTCCCGTACACGGGACGCACCCTGCCGGACAACTCAAGCTCGCCAAGCACCATCGTATCGAGGACGGGCGGCGCTTCACCCGCCGCCGTCATCACCGCAAGCGCTATCGCCAGATCGAGCGCTGCCCCGTCCTTCCTCACGCCGGCAGGCGCCAGGTTGATAAGCACCCTGTCGTTGGGAAACTTGAACCCCGAATTGCGAAACGCCGCCCGTACCCGCTCCCGCGCCTCACGCACCGCTCCCGCCGCCAGCCCGCTGATGTCGATACCGGGAATACCCCGCCTTATATCGGCCTCCACCCTGATCACAACCCCTTCGTAGCCAAAAGGGTTGTACGTTACTATAAACATAAATACCTCGTTACAATACTATTGACGAAAACTTTCATTTTGCTTGAAGTAGGCGGGCCGTTCCGCGCAAAAAATACACAAATGCATATATCCCTGAATTTTGCCGGGCGCGGCAGCCACTTAAAGGGAAGAGGGGCGATTTCCCGGCCCTGTAACAAAGTGCGGAGTTTGCCAACGCAAAGGCTGCGCCTTTGCTCAAGCGCGCAGCGCGTGTCCAGCTTTTTTAGAAGGACTGCTTTTTTAGCAGGACTCTGTGAAGGCGCGGAGTCTACTTTTTGTGGCTGCCTGCCGCCACAGTTCACGGCCTTGTCGAAGCATAGTCAATGCGTGAAACACTATGGGCGCTGCCCGGCAAAATTCCCGTCCTGCTTTAACGGCAGCAGCGCTTCAGGCGGCAGGAACAGCTTTTCCGGGATGCTCTGCGGAAGGCCCAGCCTCATGTACCTTGAGTACTTCCACCAGATTTCTTTCTTCTCCGGCGCTTCTTTCGCGTCCGCGTTGGTAAAAAGCACGACTTCCTCAAACGGCTCGGATGAAAGCCGGCTGACGCTAACGCGGACTTCGTTGAAGCCTCGCGGCGCGCTTACGGGAACAAGGTCGTGGGCGCGTATGCCGATGTGGGTGAACCCGTCCGCGCTTCCGTTCAGACGGAGGGGCAGTCCCCAGTCCAGCGCGAACACTTCGTTCCCGGAAAGCTGTCTTACAGGCGATATGTTCTTGCAGCCGGTAAGCCGCGCCGCGTCCACGAAAAGCGGGTTCTGAAAGACGCCACGGGTATCCCCCTTCACGATCATCCTTCCGCCGCTTATCACGGCAAGTTCTCGGCAGAGGCGGTACACCTCGTCCCGGTTGTGCGTAACAAGTATCGCGTTCCTCCCCGCGCCGCCTCCGCTTTCCCGCAAAAGTTCCTCCAACTGCAACTGCATATACTCCCGCAGCGTGGAATCGAGCGCCGAAAACGGCTCGTCGAACAGCACCGCATTTGGCGAGGAGATCAGCATACGGGCAAGCGCCGCCCTCTGCTGCTGACCGCCTGAAAGCTGGGAGGGACGCCTCCTCTCCAGCCCGGCTAACCCGAAGCGTTCTATCCAGCGGGACGCCTCCGCCGGGTTCCGCCCCGCCCCGGGCGGGGCGGAGATGTTTTCCAGCACCGTCATGTTGGGAAACAGCGCGTAGTTCTGGAACAGGTATCCAACGCGCCGCTCCTGCGGGCGCAGGTTTACCCGTTTTGCCGAATCGAACAGCGTCCTGCCGTCCACCGCGATGAAACCTTCGTCCGGCCTTTCTATGCCGGCAATGCATTTCAGCGTCATGCTCTTGCCGGAACCGGACGGGCCCAGTATGCCGAGGCAGCCGGCGGAGCTTTCAAAATCAAGCTCAAGGGTGAACGCCGGGGAAAGTTTTTTGCGTATCCTGACGGTTATGCCCACGGCTTCTTCCCGGCAAAGTAGTTGAGCAACGCCACCACGATGAAAGAGAACAGAACTATGATCAGCACATAACGGCCCGCCATGTCCATGTTTCCCGCGGCGGTTTCCGAGTATATCGCCAGCGGCAGCGTCCGGGTCTTTCCCGCTATGTTTCCCGCAATCATCGCGGTTGCGCCGAATTCCCCCAGCCCTCTGGCAAAGGCGAGTACAGCCCCGCCGGAAATGCCGGGCAGCGCTGCCGGCAGGCTTACCCGCCAGAAAATTCCCGCCTCGCTGATCCCCAGTGTGCGGGCGGCATAGATCAGGTCCCGGTCAACCTGCTCAAGCGCGCCACGCGCGGAACGGTACATCAGCGGAAACGATATGAGCGCCGCCGCCAGCACGGTGGCGCCCCACGAGAACGCTACCTTTACGCCGAAAAAATGTATGAAGAACCTGCCGGCAGGCCCGCGCAGTCCGAAAATGTATAGCAGAAAAAAGCCCGCGACCGTTGGCGGCAGCACGAGCGGCAGTGTCAAAATGCCGTCCAGCGCCATCTTCCAAAACCGGCTCCGTATCCCGGCAACCCAAGCCGCCGCCGCCAGCCCCAGAAAAAAAGTTACCACGATAGAGACGGAAGCGGTCTTGCACGATATCAGTACCGGTATCAAATCCATGCTTCGTATATTGTATTAAAACGAATCGCCTGTCAAGCGGCGGGCGCCCCGCCGGCGTGTGGCAAGCTCCTAACCATGCGGGAAGGGGAATCGTTACGATCCTCCGCAGTCCTGCCTGAGCGGGAACGGCGTATATAATGTATTCAGTCATAGAAAAGCAAAGCTCAACGGTCACCCTCGAAATATTTAAAACACTGCTTGAGCGTATGCCTTTTTCCCGGATGACCGGATTGCCCTATTCCCCTGGAACATCTTTCTCGAACAGGGTGAGAATTGACAGTTACAAGCTTCCTATCGACTTTTTTGTCATCTTAACTTCACACGGGCGGCGCATCCGTCCACCCGTTGACGGCCATGCCTGCCGGGGCGGGCAGGAGTGTTTTGAGAATCTTTTGCGTAAACTGCCAGTCGAGCAGGTTTCGACTCAAAACCTCGCGGCCTTTTTCCGTGATGCTGTAGTATCTGCGCCGCCCTCCCTGGGTTTCATCGCCCCAGTAGGAACTGACGCATCCCTCAGCCTCCAGCCGTTTATAACTTGAATACAGCGTAGTTTCCTTCAACTCGTAAGCGCCGTCTGTGCGTTCCAGAATCGTGTTGTAAATCTCAAAGCCGTAGGCATCGCGGGACGATAGTATGCTAAGTACAATCGTGTCCGTGTGGCCGCGCAGCAAATCCGATGATAATCGCGCATTCATGCTGTCCTTCCTGTTGATAGCGTGGGACGTAAGGAGCAGGCCGGTCAGTAGCGGCCTGCTCAACCTTACGCCGGCGCTGCCGTTCAAACCTGAACGGGACTTCGCGCTCCGCCGTGCCCGCTTCCAGGGCCGGAGGAGGCCGCCTCTGTCCCCGCGACCCCCACTTCCTGAAAAGCGCAGTCCCCGGCCTTTTTTGTCAGCGCGCCCTGCACGACAAGCTGTATTGCCGTGGCAAACACGAATGATAGCCACGAGTACCGAAAGCCGATTACAAGGCCGAGCGTGATAAACGCGCCGAACGCGAAAATCCAGATGGCGCCTGAGTACAGGCCGAAGCGTGTGCCCGCCGCGGTATCATAGGATAGCTGCCGGTAGCGGCTGATTTCCGCCATCATGCGTCCGGCGGCCCAGGGTTTCAGGCGGCTTTTTTCCGTCAGCAGAAGGAACGCGAGGATGCTCACACCCGGCAGGAAGAACGGGAGCAGCGTCGCTATCGCTTCCATCAAGCCGCACCCCGTCGCAAAATAGGTGAGCGGGGAGAGTACGAAGCCAAAGGCGGTAAGGGCGGCGGCGCAGGCATAGAACGCGGCGCGTCTTTTTCTCATGACGCGGAGTTCCGCCGTTTCCTGCGTGAGGCCGAGGAACGTGAAGCCGGCTGCCGCTGCCGTGATAAAGATCAACAGCGTGCCGAAAACGCCGGACATGCGTCCTGCCTCCCCTGTCAAAACGACGTTCATCGCGCGCGCGTCTGTCGTAAAGTAGACGATGGCCGCGGTGATGAGGCCGAACGCGAGCAATGCCCCGCATACCACGTACGCGGCGACCCTGGCGGCGCTCATGTACGAGCGGATACCCAGGTATCGCTCGGCGAACAGATCCTGCCGCGCCTTCAGTGAAAGCTCAGCCGCAAGCGCGGAAATATCGCCCAACTCCGCTTTGGCCTTACTGAACGCCGCCTCGCGGCTCAGTCCCTTCTTCACGCCGCTTGCTATCTTGTCTTCAAGATTCCCGGTGAGTTCTTCCATAAACTCCGCGAGCGGCCCCGTTTTCTCGTAACCGTTAAACAGCGAATCAACAAACGCTTTTGTGTCTGTCATGTAAATCTCCTTAATCATATTAGATTGACTAACATATTACTATGACTATCATGGTAATGTCAACAGAAATTTGCGTGCTGATCAGCCGGTAAAGGTTGCCGGCAACCGCTCCACACGCGGGTCGGTGGTGCGCCGTTAGGCGGCTGGACAACCGCCTGTGGCGGTTGTCTCCGGAGTTTGCGCCGCCAGGCGGCTGGCTTACCGCAAACTCCACCCCGCTTGTCGAGCCTCCTCGCATGGATTGCTTCGCGGCTTGCCGCCCCCTCTACATAAGCGGCTAAAAATGTTATAAAACCTGTATGACTATTCGTGAAAAACTGGAAAGCATCGCCGAAAAGCGCGTCCTGATACTGGACGGAGCGATGGGGACGATGGTCCAGCGGTACAAACTGAACGAGGAAGATTACCGGGGGGAGCGATTCGCCGCCCACACGCATAAACTGAAAGGGTGCAACGACGTACTCTGCCTTACAAGGCCGGAACTAATATCCGGCATCCACGAACAGTACCTAAAAGCGGGCGCGGACATCATCGAAACGTGCAGCTTTAACGCGACGGCGGTCTCACTTGCCGATTACGGACTGTCCGGCATGGCCTGCGAGATAAGCCGCGCCGCCGCACAGGTAGCCCGCCGCGCCGCGGACGCCTGGACAACCCCGGAGAAACCCCGCTTTGTCGCCGGGGTGCTGGGCCCCACCACAAAGAGCGCCGGGATTTCGCCGGACATGGACGACCCAGGCAAACGCGCAATAGACTGGGACGAACTGGAGGCAGCCTACTACGACAGCGCCCGCGGCCTCTTGGACGGCGGGGCGGACATCCTACTGATAGAAACAGTGTTCGACACGCTGAACGCGAAGGCAGCGGGGGCGGCCCTGCTGCGGCTGTTTGCCGGGCGCGGCGCGGCAGTCCCCATCATGGTCTCCGCGGCGATAAGCGACGCGGCAGGCCGCCTGCTTGCCGGCCAGACCGTCGAAGCGTTCTGCGCCTCAATGATGCACCTGGAACCGTGGACAATAGGACTAAACTGTTCACTCGGCGCGGAGAAACTGAAAAAATCTGTGGCGGCGCTGTCCCGCGCCGCGCCGTGCCGGATAAGCGCCCACCCTAACGCCGGCCTCCCGGACGAGAACGGGAACTACACGGAGACGCCGGAAATGATGGCCGCCCTGCTGAGAGAGTACGTTGACGAAGGACTGGTAAACGTGCTGGGCGGCTGCTGCGGTTCCACGCCGGAACACATAGCGGCGATCGCGGAGATGACCAGGGAGCGGGCAAACGCCGGCAAAAAACCTCGCCCCTTCCCGCAAAACCGGCATAAAACCGTTGTATCCGGCCTGGAACCGCTATGCATAGAGCGGGAAACCCTCACTATAGTAGGCGAAGGAGGCAACGCGCCGGGCAGCAAGCGGTTTTTGGAGCTAATCAAGGCGGAAAAGTACGAGGAAGCGCTCCGCGTCGTGCGGAAAAACATAGCGGACGGCGCGCAGCTTGTCGATATTTGCATGGATGACGGCCTCGTAGACGGGGAATCGGCGATCGTAACCTTTGTAAACCTCGCGCTTTCGGACCCGGACATAGCGAGGGTCCCGTTTTTTATCGACAGCTCCCGCTTCTCCGTGATAGAAGCGGCGCTAAAACGCATAGCGGGCAAGGCGATAGCCAACTCGATCAGCCTGAAAGAAGGCGAGGCGGAATTCCTCCGCAAGGCAGGGCGGCTCCGCGCGCTCGGCGCGGCGGCTGTCGTTATGCTGTTCGATGAACGCGGCCAGGCGGTGGACTTCCCGCGCCGTGTCGAAATCGCCGGCCGCTCCTACCGCCTGCTCACCGACTCCGGCTTCCCGCCGGAAGACATCATCATAGACCCGAACATCCTGGCAATCGCCACCGGCTTAGCTGAGCACGACAGCTACGCGCTGGACTTCCTCCGCGCAATCCCGGAAATCCTCGCCCGCTGCCCGCTCGCCCACACCTGCGCCGGCGTCTCAAACCTGTCATTCAGCTTCCGGGGCAGCCGGCCCGTCCGCGACGCGATGCACGCCGTCTTCCTCCACCTCGCCGCCGAAGCCGGCCTCTCGGTCGCCATCGTCAACATAACCGCTCTCGGCCTGTACGAAAGCATGGACAGCGGCCTCCGCGAGACGATAACAAACCTCCTCCTCTGCCGCGACACATCAGCCGCCGACACGCTGATGAGGATAGCGGAGGAAATGAGGGGGGAGAACCCCCCTCGCTCCCAAGCCTTCGGCTTGTCCGCTGCCCCCCCAGCGGGGGGGAGGAGCCCCCCCGCAACGCCCCCCTCCGTCCCGCTGCCTGAGAAAATCGTCCTTGCCATGCTGAAAGGCGACGACGAACATATCGTGGAAGACGTAACAGCCCTGCTGGAAAACATCCCCGCGCTGGGAATCGTGGAAGGCCCGCTGATGGAAGGGATGAGGCGGGTGGGGGAACTTTTCGGCGAAGGAAAAATGTTCCTTCCTCAAGTTATACGGAGCGCCCGCGTGATGAAGAAAGCGGTCGCCGCGCTGGAACCCTACATGGCGGCAGGAGACGGGCCAGGCGAAGCCTTGTCCGGCCTGCCCGCCATAGTAACCGCCACGGTGAAGGGGGACGTGCACGACATAGGCAAGAACATAGCGGGAACGGTGCTTGCCTGCAACGGCTTTAGGGTGCTGGACCTGGGCGTGATGGTTCCCTCCGAAACGATACTGGAAGCGGCAAGCCGCGAAAAGGCGCAGTTTATCGGACTGTCCGGCCTCGTGAGCCCCTCGCTGGACGAGATGGTGCACGTCGCCTGTGAGATGGAACGGCAGGGCTTCACCGTGCCGCTCATTGTGAGCGGAGCGGCCACAAGCCTGGCCCACACCGCCTTAAAGATAGCGCCCGTTTACTCAGGCCCCGTTGTCTACGTGAAGGACGCGGGGGAAGCGCCCGGCCTTGTCCGCCGTCTGTCCAGCCCTGCCCTGCGCCCCGGCCTGCTGGACGAGCTTTCCGCCCGCTACGAGGAGGCGGTGAGTAGCCACAACAAGCGGGCGGCGGAACGTCAGCTTCTTTCGATAGAGGCGGCGCGCGAAAACCGCCTCCGCCTGGACTGGCAGCCGCCCGAACCAAAGACTCAGGGCGTCATCGACCTGGACGACTACCCGGCGGAAGCCGTAGCGCCATACTTTGACTGGGCTTCGTTCTTTTCAAAGTGGCGGGGGCCGAGGGACGAACAGCTTGAACGGGATGCCCGCGCCCTGTTTGATGAGATTGTCGTTAAAAAACGCCTGCGTCTCCGGGGCCTTGCCGGGATATTTCCTGCCCGTTCCAGCGGGGACGACATTCTGGTGTACCCAGCCCCCTCGCCAGCCGGCTCGCAACGGTTGGAAGACTGCGTTCTCAAGATAGCCTGCCTCCGCAACCAGACGCGCAAGGCCGCCGCCGCGCCTAATGTGAGTCTTGCCGACTTTGTTATGCCGGAAAACGACTGGATAGGCTTTTTCGCGTTAAGCGCCGGTTTTGGGCTGGAGGAGGCTAAGGCGGGCTACATTGAGCAGGGCGACGACTACCGCGCCATAATTTTCGCGCTGCTCGCGGACGGTCTTGTCGAAGCGTGGAGCGAGGAGGCGCACCGCCGCCTGCGCCGCCAGTGGTGGGGCTACGAGCCGGACGGCGCGGGGGGCCGCGCGCAGGGCATACGCCCCGCTTTCGGCTACCCCTGCTGCCCCGACCACGAGGACAAGCGCGCCGTCTTCCGCCTGCTCCAGGCGGAAGAACGGATCGGCCTCAGGCTCACCGAATCGGCGATGATAATCCCCGGCTCCTCCGTCTGCGGTATGTACTTCGCGGCCCCGTCCTCCTACTACTTCTCGTGCGGCCCCATATCAGACGACCAGCTTTCCGACTGGGCCCGCCGCAAAAACCTAAGCGAGGAGTCCGCCCGCCGGCAGGCCAGCCTGCACCGAACGTACGCCAGTAGCTGAGTATTCGTCCTTGTTATTCGCTGAGCGTGAAAGAGGGCGGGTTAATAGTAAATAGTGGGCGGGCGAGATGGCTGGCGAGGGAGCCAGAACGCCGTCATTGCGAGGCGGCGCAAGCCGCAAGCTTGCCACCGCCCCGAACCTCCTATTGAAAAATCCCTTTCAAGGTGTATACTCAATCATAAGGAGCCCCAATGAACACCATTTACCTGGACGAAACCGACGACCCCGTCAATATCTGCTACGACAACGTCTTCAAGGCGGTTTTTACCCGGGGGACCCCCGAATCCCAGGCCGCCCTCTCCGGGCTTGTCTCCGCGATCACAGGCCGTAGCCTTTCCGTCCTTTCAATCACAGCCAACGAACCGCCCGTATACAACATCAGGGACCGCCAGATACGTTTCGACATCCCCTGCAAGGCCGTGAACGGCGAGCTGGTCAACATTGAGATGTCCCTGAACCCCGACACCTTCGAGATGGTCAGGCTGGAGTTTCTCACCGGGAAGCTATTCACCGGTCAGGATATCCGCGGCAGCGACAAGACTTACGACGACCTGAAGTCGGCCTATCAGATAGCGATCCTGGCTAAAGGGCGTTTTTTTGCGGACGATTCATTTCTCCACAAGTTTGAGTACTACGATTCTGACCGGAGCATCGCTCTTGGAGGCCGAAGCCGAATCATCACTGTGGAGTTGTCGAAGGCCGATAGGTCTGTGGAGAAGCCTGTAGGAGAGATGGGGGGAGCCGAGATGTGGGCTGTGTACTTCCGGTACCTGACTGACCGGAGCAAGCGCGCGAAGATCAATGAGGTGATAGCGCGAGAGGAGGGAATAGCGATGGCGAGTAAAGTTTTGATAACTATAAGTAAAGACGAAGTGGAACGTGCCCGACTTATGAGCGAATACAAGTACGAACTGGACAACCAGAGCAAGCTAGTGCAGGCAAAACGGGAGACTCGTCATGAAATCGCCGGGAATCTCACGAAGCTCGGTATACCGGTCACGCAAATAGCTCAGGCGACCGGACTTTCCATTGAGGACATAGCAAAACTGTGATGGATGGGCAATACAGGCGGCTTCCTCGACAAAAACTACTCGCCGCCCCCGCTACCAGCATCCCGCAAGGACAACTCGCCGCCCCCGCCTACCGTCATTGCGAGGCGGAGACAACCGCGCAGCGGTTGTCCAGCGGCTTGACAAAAAATTCGCCTCCAGCCTGAAAAATTCGCTAAAAGTGATTGACAAAAAAAAATTCCTGATATAGACTTTTTATGATACCTGA
>JAIRMP010000014.1 GCA_031258615.1 Spirochaetaceae bacterium
ATCTTTGAGCATTTTGGGGATTTGAGCATAGCCATTCCACATCACTGCTGTACACGACTGGACTGTAGTTGCCCCCAGCATAATATACTCTACTATTTCATGAAAACTCATCACTCCACCGATGGCAGAAATGGGAATATCCACTTTCCTCGCAACCTCAGTAAGATGCCGCATGATCACTGGCTTTATAGCCGGCCCAGTATAACCACCATATCCAGCAAGATAAGGTTTCCCAGTTTCAATATCCACTCCGGCGAAAGATCGGATCGAATTACTGATAGTAACCCCATCGGCTCCCGCTTCTTTGACCGCCTGGGCAATTTCTATCATATCCGTAACATTTGGAGTCAGTTTAACTGTAAAAGGAATTTTTGCTACCTGCTTTCCTGCTTTAACCTGCTTGTAAGTTAATTCTGCGCTTTTTCCGATATGCATACCTACTGTTGATGCCGGCATAGGACAGGAGACATTCAGTTCCAAAAGATCCGCCATTCCTGTGGCCTGGATTTCTTCCACCAGTTTGGCTGTTTCTTCCGGGTCCGGCATGGCCAGAACGCTGATATGCATTACAGCACCACCCTTTCTGGCAATTTCCAGTTCCCTGTTGATCCATTCTTCCCTTGACATAGTGGAAAAAAGTTCAAGATTTATCATACCTATTGGTTTGTTCTGATATTTATGAAAGAAAAGCCTTCCATTCCGGGGATGCGCGGCCCAATCCTGTTTTGGACCAATGGTTTTGGGTATTACACCACCGATTCCAGCTTCTGCGGCAAGACGCATTCCTTCACCATCCCAGCCCGGAGTAGCCGAAGCTAATACTAACGGATTGCGGTATGTTATACCACAGTAAGTAACTTCCAGGTTTGCCACACATATCCCCTTTCATCTTTCAAAAATATTGAAACCTTTTAAAATCAGACTGATTTTAAGAAAAACTAATTAACAGTAGACAAATAATAAACGCTTTTCACGGTCACAAACCCTCAACCTCCCTTTTGGTAAGATGAACTTGTAGCTTGTTCCCAAAGTTGAAATTTTGAAACAAGCACAATTTAATACTTCTGCCTTTCTAATCGATATAATAATATCTTTCTTTTTTTAGGATGTCAAGAAGAAAAATTTTAAATGTCGTTAATAAAGGAAAAGATCACCCCCCTAATTAACAAACGATTCGTTCACCCCTTCTGACAAAAGCGCAAAATTTTACAGATGGCAGGTGTTTTATAAACCTCTTCCAGAGCTTCATAGAAGGCCCATGAGACGCGCCCCCACCATTTTTCGGTTTTCCCCCCCTATTTTTACGCTTTGTCCAAAGGGGGTGATCTTTTCGCCCGTGAATTAGAGCCCTTAGGGGGTGATCTAATCGCTAGCTATTCACAGTTCCTATTGACACACATAATATAGAAATATATCATATTTGATACAATGAACTTGAAAACACGTATAAGGAGGCTGTGATGACATAGAAGGCTTTGAGGCTGCGGCGGCGCGCCGCTGGATTGTGGCGGATTCAGCATACGGGATTCACGGCGTATGCGCCAAAAAGCGCTAAATTAAGGAAAAGCGCGGTTTTTGGGATTTATCAACAATTTAGGAGAAAATTTTATGACGAAAAGAATTTTTGTGCTTGCCGCCCTGATGTCGGCGGTCTGCGTAACGGGCGCTTTCGCGCAGGTAACGGTGAGCGGCGGCTTCGCGCTGTCGTCGGTAAAAGATATAGAAGTATCGGGAAGCGGAAGCCAAGGTGTTGAGGCCGATATAGGCGCTGGCGCTAACCTGTTTGTCGATTATCTGCTGCCGATCGGCATACCGCTGTCGCTGGGAGGCGAGGTAGGCGTTGACAGCGCTTCGTTCAAATACGACGAAAACTACACAGATACCGTCATAGCGATCCCGCTGCTGTTGCGGGCCGCCTACCACTTCGATCTGCTGCCGAAACTGGATCTCTATATAGTGGGCAAGATAGGCTATGTGATCGGCATCTGGGAAGGAGAAACCAAGGACGCTGTAAAATCACTGGGCGCATCGGTAGGCGATATCGGCGGTATAGGCTTTGGCTTTGACGTGGGCGCGGCGTACTACTTTAACTCAAAGTTTGGCTTGTTTGCCGAGGTTGGCTTTGACGACTACGCGCTTGAATCAGAAATAACGGGCTCTGGTTATAACCAAACCCTGAAAGCGCCGTTCAACAGGTTTTTGACTATCGGCGTCAGCGGCAAATTCTAGCCCTTACTCTTAGGCGCGCGGGGGCTCCCGCGCGTTATGTTTTGATTACGGAGGAGATTTATGGTTAATAGGATTTATCTGGCGGCGCTTTTAGCCTGTCTTGCTACGGCGGCCTTCGCGCAGAACGTGGAGATAACGGTGGAACGGGCGGACAGCAAGATATATTCCGGTTTCAAAGAACGTATCTATGTTGACGGCAAGTCCATGCTCACGCTGGCAAACGGCGCGTCCGGCAAAATATCGATTTCCGCCGGCGAACACACGATTTACGCGGAGCTGTACACGCTCACGACAAGCAAGGTAAAGTTCACCGCTAGGAGCAGCGTCAAATTTGTCGTTACGCCCCATTCGATGGACAACTTTGTGATAGAACAGACGAGCGGACGCGGCGGCAGTCTTGCGGCGGGCGCGGCGGCGGCAAGGGGCGCGGACAGCGCGTTCCAGCAGGCGTTTGACGAGCCGGCGGACACCAGCGTGGAAGGCACCTTGCTGCGCGCGTCAAATACGCTTATGGCTAAAATCCCTTCAAAGTCCAAGATAGCTATCGTCAACGTCGCGGCGAGAGACCCGGAAATATCTGAGTTTATCGCCGGCGAGCTTGAATTCATCATGGTTGACAAAGGCTATACGCTGATCGACCGGAGCGAACTGGACAGAATCCGCAAGGAGCAGGCGTTCCAGATGTCAGGTGAGGTTGACGACAGCCAGGCGGTCTCTATCGGCAAGATAGCGGGCGCCAACGTGATCCTTACCGGCGCTGTTACCGGCTCAGGCGATCTGCGCCGCCTGCGTCTGCGGGCGCTCAGTACGGAAACCGGGCAGGTGCTGGTCGCCGCCTCGGAAAAGTTTTAAACTGTTGCGTTTTGAAGCGACAGGCGACAGGTAGTAAATCATTTTTGTGTGAGTTATAATTTACCTGTTTACAATTTTAATAAACCGCCGGTGTGTCCGGCGTAAATTTAGCGCCGGTTATTTACCGGCAGCAAGGAGAAAAAGATGAAAAAAGTGAAAAAAAATGTTGTTTTGGGTTTGGCGGTAGTTCTCGCGTTGTTACTGGCAGGGTGCGGAAGCGCCCCTCCGCCAGCCGCCGCCGCCGCCAGTAAGGGTTTGGGCGGCGTTCCGTCTTTCGTGAACGATGCGTACCTGAACGCGTCCGAAGATGTTCTCATCGGTATCGGCACGTACAAGGTCGGTAACGACGCTTCCAAGGTAGGAGTCGGCAAGACCTTTGCCGAGACGAGGGCGCGCGCGGACTTGTCCCGCCAGCTCTCGACCATCGTCAAGAACATGGTGAACGACTACACCGCCACAAGCGAGATCGACCCGGACTCCGCCCTCTCGTTCCAGGAAGATATCACCCAGACGCTCAGCAAGTCTGACTTGAAGGGCGCCAAGACTATCAAAATGGATACGGAGAACGGTCTGCTTTGGGTAGTGATGGAGTACAGCAAGTCCGCCGCGGCCAACGAGGTGAACCAGGCTGCCAGCAAGGCAAAACTCGCCGTTCCCAAGGCTGCCGCGTTTGACGCGCTGGAGCGCATGGACGCCGCTTTTGACAAAGAAGCTGGCGGCGGCCCTGTCCCTGTAGACGAATAATTAGTTTAACGCGCAAAGCGCGTTAAACTAATTATTTACGGAGTTTCGCTTTGCGAAACTCCATGCCGGGCCGGGCCGTAAGCGGGGACGCGCGGCCTACGGCCCGGCGGCGTACCGTGTGCTTTAATTCATGGGGAGTACTATGAAAGCTATCGTTTTTTACTACTTATCGCTGCCGGCGGTCCTTCTGCTGTGCGCCTCCTGCGGCGGCCTTCTTGCCATCATGCCCGCCGCGCAAAATGCGCCGGCGGGGGCGGAAGCCGTGCCGCCGCCGCTTCCGGCGGAGGCCCATTCTGTTGCGGGGGATGCTTCGCTGGAAAAAACGTTTGACAGCGGCCATTGGGTAACTACGCCCTCGGACGCCGAGATCATGATCATAGGGATCACCGGCAGGCGGGCGAACCGCGGGGAGGCCGTGAAGGAAGCCCTGGCGGACGCGGCCCGCAAAGCGGCGTTGTACCACGGCGTCCGCGCGGAAAGCGCCTCCGTGCTGAATCAGGGTTCCGGCAATCTGGACTACTTCAGCGATTTTGATTACAGTATAAGCCCGTCAAACGATCACGAGGCTTACATAGACGCGCTGGTTTTTAACGAAGACGAGGATGTTCTGGAGAAAAACGGGGTGCTTATCGTCAGGACGCGGTATTCGGGCAAGTTTGATGTTCCACCCTACAGATCGGCTGTCGAAGATGGCGTTCCCGTCTGGGTGAAAAATTATACCGCGGACATTCCCGGTTTTCTGGCCGGCGTGGGTTTTTCACGGAACAAGGGTTCCCTTCAAAAAACGCATACCGCCTCTTACGAAACGGCGCTTGTGGCCCTGCTGCCGCAGCTCTCTACAAGGGTTTCCAATGAAGTTGTCGATGTGAGCGGCGCTAAAATGACGAACAGCGTTACAAGAAGCGAAGGCGAGCTTGTAAACGTGGTGATTCTTGAAACATGGTTTGACAAAAAAACAAATTCGGTCTGGACGCTTATCGCGGCAAAGGCCAAAAATTAATTTTTTTTATTTTTTGCAAAATTTTCTTAGAAAAAAATTTGTGTTTTCCAGGAGGGTAATCATGAAAAACATTTGCTTATCCGCGTTTTTTACGATTGGCATACTGATGTCCGTAAGCGCGCAAAACAAACCGGCGTGGGTAGATAGGCCTTCCGCCGTGTACCCTGACCGGCTTTACGTTTCCGCCGTTGGCGCGGGGGCCGACCGGCAGGCTGCCGAAAGGAACGCCGTCGCCTCTCTGACCTCGTTTTTCAAACAGTCCGTAACAAGCAGGGTCAGCATCACCGACTCGGAAAGGCAGGTGAACGGCGGTTCCTTTTCCGAATCTAATTTGAGCCAGTCCATCGAGGCTTCAGCCGCGCTGGACAAACTTATCGGGGCGGAAATCAAAGAAACATGGGGTGATACGCGGAATCAGGTTTGGTACGCGGCGGCCGTGATGGAAAAAAACAAATGCGCGGTTCTTTACGCCGCGGAGCTGGACAAAACGGTACGCGAGGCAAAGTCCCTCATAGCGATGCCGGACGGCGTTACCTTTGAAGCTGTCGCGCGGTGCAAAAAGGCGCGGGAGCTTACCGTCAATGCCGACACGTACGCGCTTGTGCTGTCCATGCTTGGCGGACAGGATCGCCGGCGTGAAATTTCAGCCCTGGTTAGCGATGTGAACATCGCTTTTGAGGAGGCAAAAAGTATACCTGTGGACGTGCGGGTAAAAGGCGACTCGAACGGCCGTATCAAGGCGGCCTTCGCTAACGCTCTCACCGCGGAAGGCTTTAGGACAGGAGGCCGTAATTCCCGTTTTGTCCTGGAAGCGACCCTGTCCACCTCTCCCGCCCCAAAGACCGCCTACTTCAACACCCGCTACACGGTGGACGCGGCATTGATAGACACCAATACCGGCGCGGAGTTGTTTACCTTCAACATAGCGGACCGTGAATCCCACCCTGCCAGCCAGGAGGATGCGGACAGCCGCGTCCTGCAAGGCGCCCAGCGCAAGATCGCGGAAAACTTCCCCGCTGCCCTCCAGGAATATCTTGAAGCAAATTAGGAACAGAACCTCCGCGGAGGTGACTGACACCAATATGCGTATACTTAACAAAAGAAAGTCCACGGATTTCGCGGATTAACACTGATTTCAACCTCTTTGATCTGTGAAAATCCGCGTTAAGAGCGGACTTTTTCGTTCCGGCTGTATATGAGATGTGCCGGATTGCACATTTTACCCATATTCAAAACCCTTCAAGCGGTGTTATTTCTTTACCCTGTAACGAATTAGCGTTGCCTGTTCGGTGGATTTATGCAACTACGAATTTGCGGGATTGCAACTGTGATTGCAATATCCGTAAAAGGGGCTTGTATGAGGGTGAAGGATGTTTTTTCAGTGTTTCCCCGGAAACTGAATTCGGGAAAGGTGGTCTTCTACTACCAGTGCTATGATGAGAACGGCAACCGTTCTTCCGGCTTGTCTACCGGACAGGTAACAAAGACCGCCGCAAGGGTTTGATGATAACAGCGACGCGGTGGTCGAGTACAGGTGGACCGTTTCCGGGGGCGCCCCGTACTTCACCAACCAGGGGGGGGGTCTCCTTCATATCACCCCCCAGGCCGCGGGAACCTCTACCATCAGCGTATCCATTACCGGCAGGAACTACATCGACGGCAGTACCATCACCAAGACAGCCTCTGCGGAACTGGTCTGTTACACAGGCACGGTCCCTGCCGGAGGCATAACCTTCACTT
>JAIRMP010000141.1 GCA_031258615.1 Spirochaetaceae bacterium
ACGATTGAAGCGGGACGGGCGATGATGCATACCTTTGTATGGGGTCTGCCGTTTGTCGGATCGCAAATAACGCTGATGGTTAGTTTCCAGTCCTTCGGTAAATCCGTTCAGGCGATGATTATTACCATGGGACGGCAGCTTTTGTTTTATGTCCCGCTGCTGTACCTGTTAAATTATCTTTTTGGCTTTAACGGTTTTATCTGGGCGCAACCCACTGCCGATATTCTGACCGCAGGCATTGCCGTTGTATTGAGCCGTCCGCTGTTCCGTATTATGAGGGGAGAGTAAGTAAGGGAGAGTGGTAACGTAGCCATAAGGTTTAGGGCTTGAGCCCCTATGTCCGGTTGCCTAGCCCACGCTTTCGCGGCTGTAGCTTTCGACTTCACGGCTATAGCCCGCAAAGCCACGGCTACAGCCCGCAAGTTAAAGGCTACAGCCCGCAAAGCCACAGCTACAACTTCCGGTTAAGGATGTTGTGAGTAATACATACCGCGCACACGGCAACGCCAATCCACTCATGGGATGCGTCTCCAATTATACGGTACGACAGCGCAAAAAGTATAAGGATTGTCATTACAAAATCAATAATCAGCCTGACTGTCAGCCTCACCGTCATTTTAGCAGTATCCCCTTTATAGCAAGACATTCAAAACAGAAACACATAATCCACCAGGAATCCGCTTGCCAAAGCAAACAGAACGGTAAAGACAAGATAAAAAATAAAATTTTTTAGACCGAGCGCCATTTTTACCGCTCCCATGTTGGTGATTTTTGTGGCAGGGCCGGTTATCATAAAGGCCGCGGCAGAACCCATAGTCATACCGTTTTGCAGCCACCCCATAAGCAGCGGGATTGTCCCGCCGCCGCACATATAGAGCGGAACCCCGATTGTGGCGGCCATGAGGAGGCCAAAACCCCGGTTTTCTTTGCCGAACAGGGCGGCCATTGTATCCTCCGGAACATACCGCTGGAAAAGAGCGGAGAGAATTACCCCGGCAAGAACATAGAGGCCCGTAGCCTTGATGTTCCTTCCCATGTTTTTCAGGAACCGCAACAAAAGATGATGGTCCGTATCACGGTTTGCCGGGGGCGTAAAACCGGTAAAATTAAAAAAACTTTTATTCCCGCAAAGATACCGAACACAAAGCCCCGTGGCAATACCGCAGACAAAACAACTGGCAAACCGGATAACCAGCGCGGCAGGGCCGAGGGCGGCGCTATAGAAAAGCAGTTGCGGATTGAGCAGGATTGAACTCATCATAAAAGCGGCCAACCAGTCCTCCCTCATACCTTTCTCCGCAAACGAGGCGGCAATGGGAATCGTCCCGTACATACAGAGCGGCGAAGCGATGCCGATAAGCGAGGCGGGAATTAGTCCCAAAACTCCCAGCTTCTTCTCCCGCAATGCGGCAAAGAGACGGTGTATTTTTTCTTTTCCAAACACGGAAACGGCCGAACCCAGCGCCATGCCTAAAATCCAGTATCCAGCGATTTGACGAAACTGAATATCGAAGTAGTACCAGAGATAGACACATTCGCGGCGAATTACCTCAGTGAAGCTGCCGGTCATTCGATTTGTTTCCATTAATTCCTATTACAGCTTTACCAGTTCGTAGCGCAAACTGCCGAGACCGATTTCCGCGCCGTGGTTGATCGTCCGTATGCCGTTTCGGGATTCCATGCGTTCAATCAGCGTTTCTCCGTCCGGCGCGGCATACACAAGATCAACACAGGCTTTGTCCAGCGCCACCGGGTCAAGGGACGCGAGGATGCCGATGTCGTGCATATCCGGTTCCGCGGGGCTGCCGTTACAGTCGCAGTCAACGGACAGGCGGTTCATCACGTTGATATAGAGGATGTTCGAACGGTCGTTCGAATCGCCCTTCAAACTGTCAACAACGGATTTTCCCGCTTCGGCCATAGCGTCAAGAAAAGCGTTTTGGTCATTCCAGAAGATATTGCCGGTCTTTCTGTTCCCGCCGGTATGAATCCAGACCTTGCCTTCGGCGGAACCAATACCGATAGAGATGTTCTTGATTGCCCCGCCCAGACCGGCCATCGCGTGGCCCTTGAAATGAGAGAGGACAATATAGTAATCATAATTTTTGAAATGAGCGCCGACAAAATTCTCTGTCAGCCGCGCGCCGCCCCGCACCGGAAGGCTTATCGAGCCGTCCTCATCCAGAATGTCAACGTTGGCGATGGCGGTAAAGCCGTGATCCTTTGCAACCTGTTTATGCAGCGCTGTACTTGCCCGCCGTCCGCCGTAAGCGGTGTTGGATTCGACAATCGTACCGTTCACGGACTGCACGAGGTCTTTAACCAGTTCAGGCCGCAGGTAATTACTGTTGGGCGGTTCGCCGGTACTGAGTTTTACCGCCACCTTGCCGGAGGCGATAGTTGTGCCCTCCGGTTTCCGCTCCAGGGCGTTGTAGACCGCCATCATTCCCGCCGGGCTTATGTCGCTGGTGAAATATACTCTTGAACTGCCGGTCTGTCCGGGAACAATCGGATCCTCAGCCACCGGATTTTCGACAAGCGTCTGCGCCTCAACTTTTCCGGCACAGCCGGTAAAGGACATTATAACGGTAAACGATAATCCTAATAGCAATAATACCGTCATGGAATAAAATTGGTTGTATTTCATATCAAACCTCCATTGTTTAAGGAACCAGTCCCTTCAATATGCTCATTCGTTTGCTAATGCGTTATAAAATCGGATACTTCAAGCGCCAATTTTTTGTTCATCGTTCCGTTATCCCGTTTTTGCGAAGCCACGCCGTTATATCATTGGCAAGAGAATTCCCTCCTGAATAGTGGACGGAAAGCGCATCGCCGATTTTTGCCCTTGGCTCAAGTTTGGCAATGGCGGTAAGGCTCTGCCCGAAACGACCTCCCCCATGACTGCAAAAGGGAATGATGATTTTTCCCGATAAGTCGTATTCCTCAAGGAATGAGGCGATAGGCGCGGGAATCGAAGCCCACCAGTTAGGATACCCAAGCAGAATAGTATCGTATTGCGCCATATTCGTAACATGGGCTTTCAGCGCGGGACGGGCGTTTGCCCTTTGGTCGCGCAGGGCTTCATCAAGGCAGGTGTTGTAATTTGTGGAATAGGGCCGGACTAATTCGATTTCAAACAGGTCCGCGCCGGTTTTCTGCTGAATTTGCCGGGCTATGCCGCGGGTGTTCCCGCCCCATGAAAAATACGCGATAAGGATTTTTTGCGTCCCTGTGTGGGTTTGCGCGTTCAGTTCCATGTGAACCTCCATACAAAAAAGGGTTAATACAAAAAGCAAAATTCTTTTCATTATATTCATCTCCTTAAATTATTGCCCGTTCCGTGCGAGCCGAAAGCCAAGATTAAAACCGCTGTTGTCAGGCGGCGTGGCGGCGCGGTATGCCGACCGTATGTGTTTGGGGAAGTCGTTCCAGCCGCCGCCCCGGTTTACCCGCAGTGTGCCTGAAGCGGCGCCTG
>JAIRMP010000158.1 GCA_031258615.1 Spirochaetaceae bacterium
CGCCGTAAAAAAAACTAATGGTTTCATTTTCATAATCCTGCCTATTGAGATAATTTATTGGTAACATTCTGAAAGAATGATTGATTTTCCCCGATAAATTTCCGTACCTGGCCCACCACGCCGGCTGCGTCAATCTCGGTAATCCGTTTTGACGCTGATTCATGGACTGCCCCGCCCCGGGAAAAAGCGATCGCCGCGTCGCAAACAAGAAGCGCCCTGTTCGCCGGCGGCACGGGGGCTTGCTGGCGGAGGTTCAGCGTAACCGTAAAGACAGCGCCGCCCTGTTTTGCCGCGTCTGTTTTCAGGCTCACCGGAACGCCGTAGGCCTGTATACCCTGTTGTATACCCTGTATCAGCGCGTTTTTTTCCGTATCCCCGATACCGGTACTGTCGCCTGAAATAACAAAATCAAACGCGGCGCTCACGGGCATTACCTCAAAGCTAAAACCACCCACGGGATTTTTCCGTACCCGGTGGTTTATTTCGTTGAACAGCAGTTCCAGTTGTACCGTATACCTTCCCGGTTCCAGATGAGAACTGAAAATCTTTAGGGAAAATGAATTATCCGCGCTGACCGTATATTTTACTTTCGGCGCGGGGTTATTTCTCCCGTATATACTCACCGCGCAGTCAATGGCGCCGATTACCGCGGCAAGCGGGGAAGAAATCGTAACGGTGGTATCCAGCGTACCGATCTTTTCCACCGACGCGGAGGGCAGGGGCGCAAAAGAAACACTGCCAGCCAGGGTGTTCAGTCGCAAACTCAGGTATTCGTAAAGGTTCACCCGCCCGTCGGGGCTGTCGTAATACGCGACGGCCCGGTGCAGCGGATTTTGTTCCAGCGCCGCAAGGGTATCCCCGTACACGAGAAGCGCGGAATGGAGGGTAGGCGGCGCTGCCAGAAGATTGCCGTAGCGTTCCGAGGTGTTTTTCGCAAAATCCGCGATGTCCTGTTCGGCCTTTTTCCGGGGGATTTGACAGAGGGCATAGACCACATACTCCTCACGGTTTTGGCCGTTAAGGTAGATTTCAGTATAGTAGCTATCAGTTCCGATTTGGGAAACTACCGCCTGGGCAAAATTCGATATTTCCTCCTCACGGTTTATCAACGCCGCGATGGTTTCCGCCGAGCTCCCGGTAAAATAGGTTTTTTCCACCGCGCTGGACCGGATAAATTCGCCGTAAAACCGCATCACCTGAATAAAAGCGTTTTCACGAGCGTCATTCCGGGCATCAGCGGCAGTGGCAAGGGCTCTTGAAACGCCGACAAAAAAGAGTTCCTCCCCGGTTTTGGGGATCGTGTCTATCCACCCTGGTTTTTGCTCCGGCTCGGCGCGGATCAAGCGCCGTTCAGCCTGCCCGCTTCCCTGACGCTCAAGAGTTTCACTCCTCCCCCCGTTTGGCCGGGGATCAGCGGAAACCGGAGCGGAAACCGGAGTGGAAACGCAGGTGCATAGGACGAATATACCCGCAAGAGAAGATAAAAAAGCGCCCTGTTTTTTTGTCATAGCGCGGTTCCTTACCGTCATTATTCCCGAAGACCGCTCTACGGGAATAATAACGTTATGCCAAACCCTACAAGCCCAGGCTGGAACTTAGATTGCCCCCGAAGAATTCGGCGGCTTTTTCCATCTGTTCCCTGCGGCGGGCATCCTGTTCAGCCGCCGCCTTTTTTATCAAGTCGGCGGCGGCTTCCTTGCCGTAGTTGTCAATCACCCGCGCCACGATAGACTTGTCAACTCCCATAAGGACATTAACCTCAAAGGCCTCGCGGTTCGTGTCGTCCAGAAATACCTGGGTATAGAATTCCCTCGCGTCCAGGGCCTGGGCGACATTCTGGGCGATCCGCTCGTTCAACTGCTGCGCGGCAATCTGGGGTGAAAAAACTTCACTGGAAATTCCATAGGTGGCGGTGTATTCCCGGCCTTTGTTCACCATCAAGGTACCGTAATAATCGACCAACTGGCGCCGCCCGTTTTCCTGGGCGTTGTCCCTGGCCTGGGCAGCGGTGGCGTAGCGCAGGCTTGCGCCGATAAAATTTAAGACGGTAGACGAAGAGGGTACCGTATCGACCCAGCCGGGCCGCTGGGCAGGCTCGGTCCGTATCGGGGTTGCCCTCTCGATGGCTAATTCCCGTTCCGACTTGACTGGTGCGGGGGCAGGCGCCGAAACGCAGCCTGAGCTTACCAGAACCATGACCGCCGCAAAAAAAGCGGCAGCCTTTCCGTATGCTGTTTCTTTCATCTGAAACTCCTTCATAGTTTTACCTCGTCCCGGAGGATATAAATTAAACCGTCCTACGGACGGATTTGTCCCGAATCTTACCTGTTTTTGGCGGCATTTTGCTGTTAATAAACGCCATTTTAGAGCTTCTTTTGCCGTGTAAACGGCGTATTTTTTAACTAAGATATGAAAGCGTGAATTTAGTCTGTCATGAAGAGGGCCGGGGGGGGGGGGGGGACGATTGGCCGGCGGAAGGGCCCGAAGCTCTGCGCAACCCAGCAAGGCTGCCTGCAAAGCTCAATGCGGGAATACCGCCTGTCAGCGACAGTGTGCTACTCATAGCGTTATTTATAGCAATAAGAGGCAGGTTGTGTCAAGCGGTAAAATAGCGCCGGACGCCGCAAGGCGGCTAAAAAGGCGGATGGCAACTTTTAAAGCCCGCCACAAGGGCGACTCGCCGGCCACCGCCGCCGCCTCTGATCAACATCGCGCTGAAGGATTCCCGGTTTCGGAGCAAAAAAAGATGGCATGATGGAGGATTCAGCCTCTGCAAGCCGGGAATTTTATTCGGACGCGATCGCCAGCATCGTGATGGATACGCTGCTAAACAACCGAAAGCGGTATTGGCTACAGAGAAAACCAGGGCGATTTTCCTCGACATTGACGGCACGCTGATTGACGGCGCCGGCGGTCCGTTCCCCGACGATGCTGCCCGGCTTGAGGAGGCGCACGAGGCGGGAAATGAGATTTTTTTGTCAACAGGCCGCTCGTTGGCAGCCCTGCCGCCCCCGCTAAAAAACGCGCGCTGGGTTGACGGCGTTATAGCGGGCTGCGGCGCGACGGTAACCCTTTATGGCAGTATCATTTATCGAAAATTCGTTCCGCCGGAACTGCTTCCTGAAGTCTGTAAACTATATTTAAAAAACGGCAAATGATTTGCCGCCTATTCGGAGGCGATCGTTTCCGGTGAATCAAAGTTGAACGGCATGGACAGGATACTTGCCGCCCTTGGTTTGACGAGGGACAGTGCCGTTGCTATAGGCGACAGTGAAAACGACATCGACATCGTAAGTGCCGCCGGACTCGGCGTTGCGATGGGTAACGCCTGTGAAGCGCTGAAAGCCGCAGCGAAAGTGGTAACAGGCAATGTTGGACGCGGCGGCATAGCGGCGGTTCTAAAAAACTATCTGTTGAGCGGGGCCGTATAAATAGTTTTAAGGTAGTCTGTCCGTAATGTGTCTACATTATGGACAGACACTAAATAGACCTCCAATATTTTGTATGATAGTTTAATGTACTATGTCCTTCCATATATAAATAATTCATGTATGCCTATACAATCTGTAAGCTCCGGATGAAAAGCCGTTGCCAACACCGCACCTTGTCTAACCGCCACAATTTTTTTATCCACCATCGCTAAAACTTCCGCCCCGCCGTAAGCTTCCAGTACATAGGGCGCACGGATAAATACCATTGGCACTTCACCGATGCCTTTGAATTTGGCTGTCGTTCTATAACTTCCAAGTTGGCGGCCATAAGCGTTCCGCCTTACAAGCACATCTAAAACCGGAATTGGGCCTGTACCGCCCCCTTCAATTTGTTTGGATAAAAGTATCAATCCGGCGCAAGTACCGAAAACGGGCATTCCGTTAAATACAGCGTCTTTAATTGGTTCCAGGAGCTTTAGTTCGCGTAACAGTTTGCCCATCACCGTACTTTCGCCGCCGGGAATAATCAGCCCATCCAGATGACTCGAAAAATGACCGTGCTGCCGAATTTCAACGGGTTCTGCGTCCAGCTTTTTCAGAACATCGCAATGCTCGATAAATGCGCCTTGAAGTGCCAATACCCCGATTTTCAAAGAGGCTCATTTCCCCCGTTCTGCCATCAGTAAATTGATTTCACTTTCATTGATACCAACCATAGCTTCACCTAAGTCTTCCGAAAGTGCCGCAAGCAGCTTGGCATCGTTGTAATTGGTAACGGCTTTCACAATGGCGGCCGCCCGTTTCGCCGGGTCACCGGACTTAAAAATGCCGGAGCCGACAAAAACCCCTTCTGCGCCCAGCAGCATCATCAATGCCGCGTCTGCCGGAGACGCCACACCCCCCGCCGCAAAATTAACCACCGGGAGCCTGCCGGTTTCGGCTGTCTGTTTCACTAAATCATAAGGTGCGGCTAATTGTTTTGATGCCTCCAATAATTCGTCCGGTGATTTTGCGGCCAATGTTCTGATTTCACTCATAATTTTCCGTATGTGCCTGACCGCTTGAACAATATCCCCCGTACCCGGTTCGCCCTTTGTACGGATCATCGCCGCGCCTTCCGCAATTCGCCGGAGCGCTTCGCCTAAATCCTTCGCCCCGCATACAAAGGGGACACGGAAGCGCGTTTTATCAATGTGGTAAATGTCATCGGCGGGGGAAAGGACTTCACTTTCGTCAATGAAGTCAATTTCAATCGCTTCCAATATCTGCGCTTCCGCGATGTGTCCAATCCTGCATTTTGCCATAACCGGAATGGTAACAGCGTTTTGTATCTCTTTTATCATTTTTGGATCACTCATTCTGGATACGCCTCCAGCCGCTCGTATATCCGCCGGAATACGTTCCAACGCCATAACAGCGCAAGCCCCGGCTGTTTCCGCTATTTTTGCCTGTTCGGGCGTGGTAACGTCCATAATGACGCCGCCTTTAAGCATTTGCGCCAAATTTTTGTTCAACTGGTATTGTTCTTTCTGCATTTAATAACCTCCATAAAATCCGTTCAATTACATATCGCATAAGGATAATAATTTTATACAAAAATGTCAAATATTTTTCTTTATGGCACTTTCTTTTCTACGACTCTAAAAGGACTTATCTAAATTTCTTTACAAAGTCTTGCCAAGAATATATGAAGTTTCCAAATACCCGGTTTCTTTGATGTGTCTTGGAGTGGGAGAACCACCGCAGCCACCGGCTAACACCATGCCCTTTTCTTTCCAACCAAGGTAATTGATGCAGTTGAAACGATAATAGACTTGTTCGACAACCCGGTTGGTTATCTCACAAGTCATTGAACTTTTTGGTACTCTGATAAAGCTCCAGGTACCTTTCATAAAAAACAGAATATGCTTCGCGGCTTGCCATATCGGGATTGACAACCGTTGTCACTTTTGTCATCGCATCACAGGCGTCTTCAAAACTTTTATAACACCCACTTCCTACGGCGGCAATGATTGCGCCGCCCAGTATTCCGGCATTGGCCGAATTTTCCGTCAATACAATGGGTTTTCCGGTAACATCCGAAATAATTCTGAGCCAAAGCTCATTATGCGTCACGCCACCGCAGCCTCTGAGCTGTTTTATCGCATCGGCGCCTCTTTCCATTCGTTCCAGAATGTTACGCATACCGAAAGCGACTCCCTCAAGAATCGCCCGGTACATATGAGCCCTGGTATGCGCAAGGGTCAGGCCGTAATACGCTCCTTTCGCGCTCGGATCTTTATAAGGAGTGCGGTTTCCCTGAAAAAAATCCAGCAGCAAAAGGCCGTCGCTTCCCCTGGGTATGTCCGCCGCCAGATCGCCGAGGAATTTAAAGGGATTTTCGGCGGTTATGTTAAATTCATGAATAAACCATTTGACGATTGAACCGGCCGAAACCTGACCGCCTTCGAGACAATACTTTCCCGGAACTACGGCGTTCCTGTACGGCCCCCAAATACCATCGCCAAAAAAAGGCGTATCCGTCAACGCAAGCTGAACAAAACTGCTTCCCATTACAACGCCGGTTTCGCCGGATCTGCAAACGCCCAGTCCTATCATATTGACATGGGCATCTATCCCGCCCTGATACACAACGGTATTTTCCGAAAGTCCCAGTTTCTCAGCCGTTTTTTTCGTAATCTTTCCGACCGGCTCTGCCTCGTCAAGAACCGAAGTCACTGCCTTGTCAAAAAACTCCGGAAAACCAATTTGTTCAAAAAAATTGGCGCTAAAGCCGCCCTTCTCTTCCACATAATTGGACTTACAGGTTGCCTGACAAACCGATGCGGCCCAGTTACCGGTAAGATAATGGTTTATATAATCCTGGGCTTCTACAATATGCCTAGTTTTGGCAAAAATATCCGGCTCATTGTCCCGTATCCACATCATCTTGGGGACAAGCCATTCTACGGAAACTTCTCCGCCGCAGTATTTCAGGATTTCATGTCCGGTTTTGTTGATTTTTTCCGCCTGCCGAACAGCGCGGTTATCCATCCACAGTATCGCGTTGGAAAGCGGTTCGCCTTTCTCGTCGACCAGCACTACCGTTGAAGAAGTGGAGCAAACCGCGATACCGGAAATTTCCCCGAATCGATCCTTTAGCTGTTCCCGGCAGCCTGATACGACTTTTTCAAGGCAGCGTATCCAATCGCCGGGCGACTGTTCGGCATAGCCGGGTCTGGGGTAAACGGTTGGGTATTTTTCTTCCCGCACGGACAAAAAACGGCCTTCATTGTCAACCACACAACACCTGACGCTTTGGGTTCCAATGTCAATACCCATAAAACAGTTCATGTCTTCTCAGTACCCCTTTATCGTTTGTCCCTTGATGATACTGACCCCGCCCGAAGTACCCAGCCTGGTCGCTCCGGCGTTGATCATCGCAACGGCGTCATCAAAAGAACGCACACCGCCCGCGGCCTTGACGCCCATAACCGGGCCTACCGTTTTTCTCATAAGGGCTACATGTTCAGGGGTCGCTCCGGCGGTCGAAAAACCGGTGGACGTTTTTACAAAATCAAGACCACAGCTTTTCGCGATTTCACAGGCTTTGACAATCTCTTCGGTTGTCAATAAACAGGTTTCGATAATCACTTTAAGCAGCACACCGCCCGAACAGGCTTTCCTGACGGCGGCCATGTCTTCTTCCACGGTTTTAAATTCCCCTGCCTTCATCGCGCCGATATTCATCACCATATCAATTTCCCGGGCGCCGTCTTCAATGGCCGCGCCGGTTTCATAGGCCTTTGCCCGGCTGCACATGGCACCCAGGGGAAAGCCCACAACCGAGCAGACTTTGACGCCTGTCCCCTGAAGGTTTCCGGTGCAACGGGCGACATTGGCGCTGTTTACACATACGGAAAAAAAGTGATGCTGTTTCGCCTCGTTACAGAGTTTGTCGATGTCGGCGGGCCTGGCCTCGGCCTTAAGCAACGTGTGATCGATATATTTCGGCAAATCCGAGGCGGAAATTGAAGCGGAAGCAACCTGCGAAGGCGGCATAGCCAAACCCGCTCTTGAAATCTGCTCCAATACCTCTTTGGTTATCCGTTCAATTAGATCTTTATCAATAACAGACATTTGCTATTCTCCTAATCCATGTAATATCCGCCGTTGATATTAACGGTTTCTCCATTGATAAACCCCGCTTCATCCGAAGCCAGGTACATCATCAGGCCGGACATATCCTGAATCGTCCCCAGCCGCTTTACCGGAATTTTGCTTGCGGCCTCCGCTTTTTTCGTGTCATCCCAGTATTCCATCATTTTGGTCATAACCGCATGGGGAGCGATGGCGTTACACGTAATACCGAAAGGACCGAGCTGCCTGGCTACGGAACGGGTCAGGCTGATCACCGCGCCTTTGGACGCGCCGTAGGCAAATGTGGTACTGTTATCCACGTTTTTGCCGGTAACGGAA
>JAIRMP010000120.1 GCA_031258615.1 Spirochaetaceae bacterium
GAGGAAGTAGGGGGCGGGTTCGCTCACAAGCTTCCACACATACTCCGTCTTGTCAACATAGACGCAGTCAAAATTTCTTAGTTTTTCAAAATCCTGTATGCCTATGGGCATCTTGCGAATCGGCATCGTTTCCATGTTTTGAGTATACATTCAACACTGAGCACCGGCAATAGAGGAATGGGTGTAGCTATAAAATTTTGGTATTTACAAATGATTCATCAAGTGATATATTGGCATTATGAAAGCGAGGGTCAGTATATGAATGATGAATCCAACGATTTGACAGCCATCAAATTAGCTGAATTAGAATGTCTAACCAAAGAATTTAAGGAGCGCTTTGAAGCCGGAGCTTCCGATGTCGACAACTTTATCACGATGATTGAAATTGAGAGGATGTGGTCAGAACTTCAAAATAATACCCAAATTATATATTAGAGTTGTTTGGAAACTTCAGTTTCCGCGCCCACTTCCATTAAAAAAACGCGGTTTTGTAAGGCTGAAAGCCTGAAAAACTGCAAGACTGTGAGACAACCAACCGGGTTGTCGAACAAGTCTATTCTGATTTCATAAAAGAACTCATGAGCGGCGTTGACGAGCGCGCACTGATCTATAAAAAAATCCATAAAAAAAAGAGAGTACCGACAGCAAGGAATAAAGCTGCGCACACACATTAAATCGTCAATGGCTATTGTCACAACATTAGGGCAGATCACATATTCGCGCTACTTGCTTATCCCTTACCCAGATAGCAAGGAAGCACTTATGAAGGCGCATGGCGTCAAAAGCGTGGCGCCGCTTGACTGCTATTTGGGTTTGTCCGGACTGCCTTTCAAAATTACGCCGCCGGCAATGCTAAAGATCGCCTATTGGGCACAAAACCAATTATCACACCAAAGAGCGGAAGAGGCCATTGGCGAAGTGCTGCGTTTCAGGGTCAATGACGACACGGTTCGGCTTGTCAGCAATTATGTGGGGGCATCGTTTTCAGAAACGACCGAAAAAAAGTGGAGGAAGCGTTTGCCGCCCTCAACTGCGGCAAGCTGGCTTTCCCGAACGACAGGGACGGCGTTCTGTATATACAGACCGACGGCGCCGCCCTGAATACAAGACTCAAGGACGAGGAAGGCTCCACTTGGCGTGAGAACAAGTTGGGAGAAGTGTTTGTCTCCGGCGATATACATTATTGGACAGACAAGAAAGGCAAGAAACAACATCAAATCCTGAAAAAAGAATACTAAAGCTACATTGGCGCCGCGTCGGAATTCAAAAAGCATCTGCTTGCCTGCGCCATACGCGGCGGATATGGACACTATAGAGAAACCGTTGTTTTGAGCGATGGGGCTGCATGGATTAGGAATATGGTTGAGGAGCTTTTTCCCGACGCGCAGCAGATACTGGATTTCTTTCATCTGTGCGAAAACGTCAAACTCCTACCTACTCGTAAAGCCACATCACAAGGAAAATGCGTCCCCCTCCTTAGTGAAGAGTGAAATCACAATTCACTATTAACCCGTTCTCTTTCACGCGTAACCCGCCTGCCTGCCTGCGGCGCAGGCAAGCCCTCTTTCACGCTCAGCGGATAACAAGGACAATGACTCAGCCATTGGCGTATGTTCGGTGCAGGCTGGCCTGCCGTACGTTTGGTGCAGGCTGGCCTGCCTTGACGGGGGGGATAACGCGACCTACGCTTATACTGATGGGGGACAAATGAACGATATACGCATAGCGGAGTTGGAGAGGCTGGTAAGCGGCTATCAGGCTTCCTACTACAACGGGGAGGCGGAGATACCGGATGCTGAATTCGATGGCCTCTGGGACGAGTTGAAGCGTCTTGCGCCGGACAGCCCGGTAATCACGCGGGTAGGGGCGGACAGCGCGGACGGCTTTGCGAAGGAACGTCACCTGATACCCATGGGCAGTCAGGATAAGGCGTCAAACGTGGCCGAATTCCGGGAATGGGCGGAAAAACTCGCGCTGCCGCTCTTCATCGTGCAGTACAAGCTGGACGGGGCAAGCCTTGAGCTTCAGTACAAAAACGGACGACTTGCGCGGGTGCTGACCCGGGGGGACGGCGTGATAGGGGACGATATAAGCGCGAACGCCCGCAGGATGAAGGGGGTGGTGGACGATCTAAACATGGACTGGAGCGGCGGGGTGAGGGGAGAGGTGCTGATGTTCCGTGAAATCTGGCGCGCAAAGTACCCGGACAAGGCAAACTGCCGCAATGCTGCAAACGGCCTGATGCGCAGGAAGGACGGTCAGGGCTGCGAGGACCTTACGCTGATAGTGTACGACGCTTCAACGAGCGGGGACGACACCTACTTTGATACCGAAACCGGGAAAATAGCCTGGCTACGTGAGCGCGGTTTTACCGTGAGCGAGACAAGGGAATTCGCCGGGGCGGAGGATGTCATCAGCTACAGAAACGAGGTGGCGGCGAAGCGGATGAGTCTGCCATTTGACATAGACGGGCTGGTGGTAAAAGACAACAAGACGGACATGGATGACCTGCGCCGCGCCCGCCCGGAGCGCCAGATCGCGTTCAAATTTGAGCTTGAGCAGGCGCTGAGCGTGCTGCGGCAGGTGGAATGGAGCGAATCCGGCTCGACATACACGCCCATAGGCATAGTTGACCCGGTGAGCCTGGCCGGAACAACGGTTAAACGCGCCAACCTTTGCAACCCTGATATGATACGCGACATGAATCTGCGGCTGGGTTCCACCGTGATAGTGGTAAAACGAGGCGAGATAATACCGAAAATCGAGGGCAGGGCTGACTGTTTTAACGGTGAGGCCGGCGAGGACTCAAAGCTCCCCGATATGCCGCTGTTTAACCAGGATAGCGAACAACTTAGTACTATAGAAATCCCATCTGTCTGCGGGACCTGCGGCGCCGCGCTGGTTGACGCCGGCACAAGGCTGTACTGCCCCAACACCGCCTGCCCCAAAAGGCTGCTGCACCGCATAAAGAAGTGGGTGAACGTGCTGGATATACGCGAGGCGGGCAAAAAGACGCTCGAGCAGTTGTTCAACAAGGGGCGGATCAGGCGCATATCTGATCTGTACACGCTGGAGACATCGGAATTGGCCGCGTTTGAGCGTATGGGCGAGCTTTCCGCGTCAAAATTGATACACAATATACGCGCCCCCCGTACATTGTCTCTGGCGGACTTCATCGCCGGCTTCGATATTGAGGGGATAGGCAGCCTGACGATGGAAAATATCACACAGGCCGGGTACAACAGCCTTGAAAAACTGAGGGCGGCGGGCGTGGAGGAACTTTCCGGCATTTTTGGCGCCGGCGAAATAACGGCCCGCGCCATTGTGGAGGGGCTGAAGGAGACGGCGGACGACATGGACGCCGTGCTAAAAACAGGCTTTATCAAACTGGCAAGCGGTGTACAGCTTCCGCTTGCCGGTAAATCATTTTGCTTTACCGGGGAGTTGCGGACGATGAAGCGCGACGACGCGGAAGCAAGGGTGAAAGAACTGGGCGGCCTTGTAAAGCCGTCCGTGACCAAGCTGCTTTCGTACCTTGTAACTAACACGCCGGAAAGCGGATCGTCAAAGAACCGGAATGCGCTGAAACTCGGCATAAAAATAATAAACGAGGATGAATTTTTAAAAATAACAGGCGCGGTTAACGGTGAAGGGTGATGGCCGCCGGAAGGCGGCTTTTTACTACACCGGCACCTATAAAGGTGTGGTTTTGCTGTATAGTGCTTCTACATTGTTTTTTAGAATCTTTGCGCTATAATGTTATATAGTTAGAAGGGGCCAGCCCCGGAACAGCGCTAATTTCTTGGACGAATGTCGCTGAACCGGGACTCTTCTAAACGTCTCTATGCTACTCCGTTAGGGGTGTATTTTCAAGGAACGTTTACAAATTTCTCCCCTTTTTGCCCGTCCGAGCCTGGCTCGGCGAACATCTTTTCAGGAGGACTTTATGAAAAACGGAGTTTGCTTTTTGGGCTTGGCCCCCCCCCCCCCCTACAACAACAACGGGTGGAGCCGTTATTGCGAGCGAAGCGAAGCAATCGTGGCAAGCCGTAGGCTTGCCATAGGAGTTTGCTACACAAGCTGCGAAGCGGCTTGCCGCTGTGCGGTTGGCCAGCGGCACAACCGCACAGCGGGTCGGTGGTGTCAGCCGATGCAAGGCGGCTTTCTACGCAAACTCCATCCGGCTTGTCGAGCCGGCTCGCATGGATTGCTTCGGCGCCACAACAACGGTAGGAGTTTGCCAAGCAATCGCGTAGCGATTGCGCCGCAAACTCCTATGGCAAGCGCGAAGCGCTTGCCACGCAATGACGGCAGGCAGCCCGCCGCCTGTAAAACAAGAAAGCCCCCCATAAATCTATATACAAATTTCATTTTTTTACAAAAATTTTTCAAAAATTCAAGCAAAATGCTATCTGCCGTCTATATATATGTATGAAGACATTGATGAAAAATGCAAATAAAACCGAAACCCAAGCCGCCCGCGGCTTGGGGCGCAGACTCAGCCTGTGGCATACCGCCTTCGTGGAGGCGATGCACAGGGAACTCAAACACTGGGAAAAATACCTTAGCTTCGAGGCCGAACACCTGCTGAACGCGGCGCCGCTCGCTATGGACTTACTCATCATCAAAAAAGACCCGACCCTCGTGATCGACAACAAAATCGCCGCAATATTCAGAACCCACAACATTATTGAGTACAAAAGCCCGCGGAAAAACATCTCTATCTTCGACTTCAACAAGGTTTGCGGCTATGCGTACATTTATTCCGCCATACATAAAGTGCCGCTCGA
>JAIRMP010000237.1 GCA_031258615.1 Spirochaetaceae bacterium
GCGCCCATGGTAAAGGCTTGGGCGATTTTATTGCTGGTACAGATCGCCGAGATGGGAAAGCCGCCGCCCATTGCCTTGGCCATAGACAGAATATCCGGTTTAATGCCGTAATGCATATAGGCCATCACTTCTCCCGTGCGGCACCAGCCGGTCTGGATTTCGTCCAGAAGCAGGAGCAGGTTTTTCTCGTCGCACAGGTTCCGTATGCCGCGCAGGAATTCCGGCGCAGCCGGATGCACGCCGCCTTCCCCCTGCACCGGTTCCAGCATGATGGCAATGGTATCGCCGGTAACACGGGACGCGAAATCGTCCAGATTGTTAAATTCAGCGTAGCTAAAACCCGGCAGCATAGGGCCAAACCCGCGCTGGCAGGCTGTGTCCGGCTGCCCCGTCGCGGAAAGCGCGCCAAACGTACGCCCGTGAAAGCTGTCTTTCGCGGTGATGATATGGTAACGGGCAGGCCCGTATGTTTCGATGCCGTACTTCCGGGCCATCTTGATCATGGCTTCGTTGGCTTCCGCGCCTGAGTTCTGGTAGAAAATCTTTTCATACCCAAGGGTCGCGCAGATTTTCTCCGCCAGAAGCGCCTGTTGGATAAGGTAAGGATAGTTAAACGTGTGAATCACATCGTCAATCTGCTCCTTCGCCGCGGCAGCCACTTTTGCGTTCCGGTTTCCCGCGCTGTTCACGGCGATACCGCCGTAAAAATCAAGGTATGCCACGCCTTGCTCATCATACAGATAGACCCCTTCCGCCCGTTCGCAAATGAAGTCGTAACGTTCATAGGTTTCGATGAGATACTTTTTAGTCAGCGCCTTAATTTCGGCGGCGCTTTTGCCTGTGTCTTTCAGTTTCATACTTTACCCCCATAAATTCCGTAAAAAATTTTGTTAAACAAGTCACCTATATACGAGCCGCTCCAAAACAGACCGCATTAGCGCGAGAGGCTCCTAGAGCGCCGCGTGATAAATTGCCTTGATTTCATCAAGGCTGAATTGGACCGGGTTGTTGGCTAGTCCGGCGGCGGACACCTTGAAGGCGTTTTCCGCCATCCAGTCTACATCTTCCGGCTTTACGCCCTGGCTGCCAAGACCAATGGCAAGGTCAAGTCCGGCAAGCAATTCCTTTACCCGAGCGGCGCAATCTTTTTCATCCTTGCCGCCCAGGCGCCGGGAAATTTCCGCAAACCGGGCGGGCGCGGCGGCGACGGACCGCTCAATTACCGGCACGGTGAGGGATGCAAGCCCTTTGCCATGCGTCAGGTTTCGCAAGCCGCTTGCCGGATGTTCAAGGGCGTGCGGCGCGGTTAAACCGGCTATGCCTATGCTCATGCCGCCCAATGTGCTGGCCCAACTGAGTTTTTCCCACTCGGCCAGCCCTCCCTTTCCGCTATACAAAGGGATCAGGCTTTCACTAACGAGGTCAATTCCCTCAAGCGCGTACATATCCGACACAGGTATAGCGGCGGCGGAAAGAAACGCTTCCATACAGTGGCAGAGCGTGTCAAACCCCACGCCGGCGAGCACCCCCCGCGGCATCGTGGTCATCAATTCGGGGTCAATTATCGACAGTTTGGCGACAATCATGGTTCCCCGCAGAGATTTTTTATCCCCTGTTTCCGGATCGGTAACCACCGCAAACCCGTTGCCCTCGCTTCCGGTACCGCAGGTGGTGGGAACCAGCACGATAGGGAATGCTTCTTGCGAGACTTTCCGTCCGTACACATAATCCATCAGATCGCCGTCATTTTTTCCCATGAAGGCGATACACTTGGCGGCATCCATGATGCTTCCGCCGCCTATCCCCAGCGCGAAATCCGCCCCAAAGTCCCGGAGCGCCTTGACTCCCGCGTAAACCTGGGGAACGGTGGGATTCGGCTCCACTTGATCATAGACACGGCTTTCAATCCCCTCGGCGGTCAAAAGGGTGCAAACCTTGTCGAGAAGACCGGTTTTTTTCGCGCTTCCACGGCCCGTAACGATCAGGGCTTTTTTCCCGAACGCCCCTGCCCGTTTGCCAATCTCGTTTACACAACCAGCCCCAAACAGAATATTAACCGGGAGGTTAAAAGAAAATCTCATAATGTTGTTCCTTCTACATATACGGTGTTTTTTCGCTGTTTTACCGGAATCCAAAATCCCTCGGCGCATTCAACCATTGATTAAATAGTCTACACCAGTGATCTGAAATTTCCAAGTATCGATTCGGAAGCCGCGTATTTTGGCTGCCGGGCTTGTCCCCGTGTTGGCACATTTCTTGCTGGGTAAAAGACATATTTTAACAGGAGGCATAAAATGTCATCACATATCGTTAGCATGATTTTTGCGTTTGTTCTTTATCTTGGGGGCATGATTCTCATAGGCTTGTGGCAGTCCCGAAAGATGTCTAGTTCGGCGGACTTTTTTCTGGGGGCGCGGAGCACAGGGCCGTGGATAACGGCGCTCAGCGCGGAGGCGTCGGATATGTCCGGCTGGCTGCTCATGGGGCTGCCCGGCGTCGCGTACCTTGGCGGCATGAAGGAGGCGTTCTGGACCGCGCTCGGCCTTGTCATCGGTACATGGCTCAACTGGCTGCTGGTGGCCAAACGCTTGCGCAAGTATACGATTCACGCCGGGGACGCGATCACAATCCCTGAGTTTTTCACGAACCGGTTTAAGGACAAGTCCCACCTCATATCGCTGGTATCGGTCATTTTCATCATCTTTTTCTTTACGATCTACACGGCATCCGGTTTTGTCGCCTGCGCCAAGCTCTTTAACTCTGTCTTCGGCATCCCCTATACCGGCGCGCTGGCGCTTGGCATCGTGATCATCCTTTCCTACACGATCATGGGCGGTTACCTTGCCGTCTGCTCCACAGACTTTGTGCAGGGAACTTTGATGTTTATAGCGCTTATCCTCACGACTATAGTCGGCGCGGCATCGCTTGGCGGACCCGGCGAGGCGATAGAGAGGGTCAACGCGCTGGGAGCGAACTTCCTAAACCCCTTTGTCGGTGAGGGCTTCGGGACGATGGATATCATCTCGGCGTTGGGCTGGGGGCTGGGCTATTTCGGAATGCCGCACATCCTCGTCCGGTTCATGGGGCTGCGCTCGAACAAAGAAGTCCGCACTTCCTGCACAATAGCAATGGTCTGGGTGGTTATCGCCTTCATCGGCGCGCTCCTTGTCGGCGCGTTCGGCAGGGTTTACCTTGCCCCGCTTGACCTTGCGGCGACCGGCGCGCAGGAAACGGTGTTTATCGAGACCCTGCTGAAGATGTTCCCCGGATTCATCGCCGGTATCTTCCTGTGCGGGATTCTTGCCGCGGCGATGAGCACCGCCGATTCGCAGCTTCTGGTCGCGTCGAGCGCCTTCTCCCGCGACATCTACACCGTGTTTCTTAACAAAACCGCGACCGAAAAGCAGAGCCTCCTCATGAGCCGCATAACGGTATTCGCGGTTGCCGCCGTCGCCTTTATCATCTCGCTTGATCCGGGGAGTTCGATCTTCGGCCTGGTGAGTTACGCATGGGCCGGCTTCGGCGCGACATTCGGGCCCCTCGTGCTGCTGTCCATTTTCTGGAAAGGGGCGACGCGCACCGGGGCGCTGTCCGGACTCATCTGCGGCGGTATCACCGTGATCATCTGGAAACAACTTTCCGGCGGCATATTCAACCTCTACGAAATCATCCCCGGCTTCGCGGTTTGTCTGCTTGTCGCCGTAATTGTCAGTCTGCTGGGCAGGCCGGGCGACGCCGAGGTGATCGCGGAATACGAGGCCTATCAGAAACTGGGCGATTGACGGCAGGATGGTTGTGAGCCCGACCGCGCCCTGTACGGTGCCAACGACATCTTAACCGTTAAGCAAGAGCAGTGAGCGATTGGTTATCGTTCACCGCTCTTTGCGCTTCGTTTCTTTCAATCAACCACTTTTTTAAGCGTAAAAAGCAACATTTTTGTGAAAAAGGCTGGTTTTATTACAAAAAAGTAGAATGTTGGCGAATATGAAAATAGAGTTAGACCCAAAAAGGTACGAGCGCTGTCTTATTACCATAGATTCCCACACTATGGGAGAGGCTACCCGTATTATAGTCGAAGGCGTCCCCCGTCTGGAAGGGAAGACCATGATGGAAAAAAAGCTGTCTTTCAAAAACAGCTTCGATCACCTCCGAACCGCCTTGATGTTGGAACCCAGGGGGCACAGCAATATGTTCGGCGCGCTGCTTACAGAGCCTGCCGGCAGCGGCGCGGACATAGGCGTGATCTTTATGGACACAGGCGGTTACCTTAACATGTGCGGACACGGAATCATGGGGGTAGCTGTCGCCGCCCTTGAAGTCGGCATTGTAAAGGCAGAGCCGCCTTTAACCACAATCAGGCTTGACACGCCGGCTGGAATTATAAAAACTAAAGTTTCGGTCGAAAACGGCCGCGCAAAAGAAGTCAATGTATACACTGTCCCTTCTTTTTTATACAAAGAAGGCGTAAAACTGTCTTTGCCGGAATACGGAGAAATAAAATTAAACATTGCTTTCGGCGGCAGCTTTTTCGCGCTTGTGAATTCTATTGACCTGGGACTCTGTATACGTAAAGAATATATAGGGCGGTTTGTAGAGCTGGGCATGAAGATTCTTCGCGCGACAAATGAGGCGGTAGACGTAAAACATCCGCTGCTGCCAATAAACACTGTGGACCTGGTTGAATTCTACGAGACGGAGGCCGACAGCGCGTTTCAAAAAAACATAGTCGTGTTCGGGGACGGACAGTTTGACAGAAGCCCCTGCGGTACCGGCACCGCGGCGCGTATCGCGGAGCTTTATACAAAAGGGCGTATACCGCTCGGTGAAGAGATTACAAACGAAAGCATAACAGGCGCGACGTTCCGCGGGGCCGCTGTCAGGGAAACTTTCATAGGAGAGTTTCAAGGCATCATTCCGCGCATAACCGGGCAGGCCTATATTACGGGAATCAATCGTTGGCTGCTTGACAGGGACGACCCGCTTAAATACGGGTTTTTGATTCACGCGTAAGAGAAGGGTATCCATGATTTATCGTTTTATGCTGACTCAGCACATAGGACATCCCGCCGTGCCTTGCGTAAAGGCCGGTCAAACCGTACTTAGGGGGCAGCGCCTGGCCGTGAAGCCTAACGGGAAACTGGGCGCGCATATACACTCTTCGGTTAAAGGGGAAGTGTGCGCGGTAGAAGATTTGTTTGTAGAGGTCGAAGCGGACGAAAAGCGTTGCGAAACCGGATTTTTCGGCGCGGACTTTGATAGAGCCGGCATTGGAGTCCTTACGTCCTCATTTAGATGGGAAGGCTCAGGCGAATCGGATTACGTTCCAATAAAAGGGAACAGCGTTTTGGAACTTATAGAAGAGGCGGGCATAGTCGGGGCAGGCGGCGCGGGCTTTCCTACGGCGGCAAAGCTGTCCCGTCCTTTGGGGCCAGGCGGCCTTTTGATTCTGAACGCGGCTGAGTGCGAGCCGGCGCTGCGACACAATACCGCTCTTTTGGAACTGGAACCTGAGCGCGCGCTTTGCGGCATGAGGCACGCAATGGCGGCAGTTAAGGCTGCGGAAGGAGTCATAGCTATAAAGGAGAAACGCGCAAGAGCGGTTGCCGCGCTAAGGGGCGCCCTTGCTTCATCTTCTGATATTTCGATTCGATTTTTGCCTGACATCTATCCATCCGGGGAGGAGAGGGCCGTTGTCCGCGAGGTTCGCGGCATGCTTCTTGGCCCGGATCAACTGCCTTGGGAAGCGGGCTGTGTGGTGTTGAACACTGAAACCGCGGCGCGTATCGCGGACGCTGTTGAAAAGCGCAAGCCGGTTATTTCAAAGGACATGACTCTTGCAGGGCAATACCGCGCAAAGGTTTTTTCCGACCGCGGGAGCGCGGCTCTCTTTGACGCGCCTTTAGGGATTGCGGTCGGGTCTATAATAGAACGTGCGGGCGGACTGTCCGCTGATTGCGGGGAACTGATAGCGGGCGGCCCCTTTACGGGGAAACCGGCGCGCGAGGACTCGCCGGTTACGAAGCTGACCGGCGGGCTTCTGGCCGCCATGCCCTTTCTTTGCGCTCGTGAAAAGCTTGGACTTTTAGCCTGCGCCTGTGGAGCGGGGCAAGAGAGGCTCATGGACATCGCGGCCAAGATGGGGGGCGAGACAGCGGGGCTGGAGCATTGCAAACAGTCCTTGCCGGCGCGGGGGGCGCGTAAGTGCGAGAATCCGGGCAAGTGTCCGGGGCAGGCGGAGAAGGTGCTTTCGCTCTACCGGCAGGGCGCGCGCGCCCTCCTTATAGGCAGTTGCGGCGACTGCACAAACACTGTTATGACAGTTGCTGACAGGCTGTCCATGTCAGTGTATCATAGCACTGACGGCGTGTTGCGCACGGCTGGAGAAGGCTTGATACGCTGGAGAAAAAGTTAGGTTGATTGGAGGTATGTTATGTCTATGTCAAAAGAATATGCCCAGGCGCATTTGGATGAACCCGCGGTACTTTGTTGTAGGCGGGAGGCGGGAACAGTTATAAGCGAAGCCGACTTGGAGGACCCGGCGGTATTAGCCGATTTGGAGGATTCAGGCTTGCTTGCTATCCCCCAGGGCAGTCTTTCTATAGGGGCAGTGTTGGGTAAGACGCTTTATGTTGACGCTGAGGCGCTGACTGCTATCAGCGCCGCTATGTTGAAAGAGGGCGCGGCCCCGGCCGGGGTGGAAACCAAGGCCAAAGCCTTAAACCGGGAGGCGCAAAAAGAAGGCAGGACAACTTCCGGCATGATTACAATCCATGTGGACAGGCTTGAAGGGCTTGACATATCGCTGCCTGGGGATTTGCCTTTTTTCCGTGCGCATCTCCCTTACAAAGAGCCGGCGCAGCCTCCTGCCGCGCCGCCTGTTACAAAGCGGCAGGAGAGCCGAATCGTAAGGTCCCTTACGCACAAGTTTTACACGGTAAAAAGAGTCGAGATAGGCGGGAAGACATCTCTTTCGTCCGGCGTTCTGACCATAGACTCTTCTTTGCCGCAAGCCGCGCTCACCGCTCTGCCTCTTGTCAAAAAAGTGGAGATGGATGTTATAACGCCTGAGCAGAGGCACGTTTACACAAACACGATCATGGATGTGATGCCTGTCGCGGTAAAGCGCACCGGCAAGATAGGCGAAGGCGAGACCGCGGTGCTTGACGGGGTTGTATTCTGTCTTACCGGCAAAGATGAAAACGACGTTCAGGTACATGAATTCGGTTCTAGCGAGGGCTGCCTTGATGAAAAGATAGCGTTCGGCAGACCCGGCGCCCCTGACGAGAGCGACATCATAGTCCGTGTCAACGTGATTGTTGAGGCGAACACGGGCATGGAGCGCAGGGGTCCGCTTGCCGCGCACACAGCCTGCGATTTCATAATACAATCAATCCGCGATGTGATTCGGGAGACAGCGGAGCCGGCCTCGTCCGAGGCGGTTCATAACGACATACGCAGGCCGTCTCTTCCCCGCGTCGCGCTTGTCAAGGAGATCATGGGCCAGGGCGCGATGCACGACAACATCCTCTTGCCAAACGAACCTGCCGGCGTTACAGGCGGACAGAAGAATGTGGACCTCGGCAACGTGCCGGTCATGCTTTCCGCAAACGAGGTGCGGGACGGCGGCATACACGCTCTGACCTGCATAGGACCTGCGACAAAAGAAACGACGCGCCACTATTTTCGGGAACCTCTGGTGCATACTCTTGCGACCGATGACGAGATTGACCTGGTCGGCGTAATATTTGTCGGCAGCCCACAGGTCAACGATGAAAAAATGTACGTCTCGGACCGGCTGGGAGCATGGATCGAAGCTATGGATCTTGACGGCGCGATCGTTACCACGGAAGGCTTTGGCAACAACCATATAGACTTTGCCGGCCACATAGCCGCGATCGGAAGCCGGGGTGTGCCGGTTGTAGGCGTTACGTTTTCGGCTTACCAGGGGCAGCTTGTTGCCGGCAACGAGTATATGGACGCGATGATTGAACTCAACAA
>JAIRMP010000260.1 GCA_031258615.1 Spirochaetaceae bacterium
TCTTCCGGCGTGGCGGCTGCCGCCATGGAACAGGGCTACAGCGGCATCGTGAACATCTCGCCGTTTGCCTGTCTGATAGGCCGCGTGATAGAGGGGCTTTTTACCCCCTGGGCGCGGGAACGCAACTACCCCGTCCTTTCCGTGGAGGTTGACGGCAACCTCCTCCCTCCCAACATCGTGAACAAGCTCAACATCTTCATGGTAAACGTCCTCCGTTTCCGCGGCAAAGGGGATGCGGCGGCACTGGTGGATGGGGCGGACAGCGAGGCTGGGTGAACTGGGGGGACTGACACTGTTTTGGGTAACGCAGATGTGGCACAACAAGATGTGGCACACCCTTTGACATGGGGCAGATTTGGTAGTAGAATAATTGACGAAAGAGAGGTTTATGACACAGGTAACGATACCCATATCGGATAATATACTGACTTCGTTGAATATGGATGCCGGAGAAGCGGCTTTTTCGATGCGCAAGGAATTTGCCTTGAAGAATTTTCGGGACGGAAAGCTCACCCTTGCCCAGTCGGCGGCTTTTTGTGATATGAACATATACGATTTCATTTCAACCGCCTCGCAAGCGGGTATCCCCATAATCGACTACAGCATTGAAGAAGTAGACCAAGAGTTGGCATGGTTGAATGATAGTCGTTAGCGATGCATCGCCGATTATCGCGCTGGCGGTTTGCGGCAAACTTGGTTTGCTTGATGTATTGTTTGAAAAGATTTGTATTCCCCTTGATGAAAAACGGGGCCGGACTATTGCGGCCAGAAAGGGTATAAAAACAATAGGTACGATAGGTATTCTGCTATTGCAAAACAAAAAGGGCATATTGCGGCATTAAAACCATCCCTTGATATGCTTATGAACACCGGCTTTCGTATTTCGAACACACTCTACCGGGATATTGTAGGAAGAAGCGGTGAGTCGTAATACCGCTATCAAACTATAACTATCTAAAATCATTATCCAGATAGCCGTCTACAAGTCGGCGCCGGGGCAGAGGGTTTTGCAGTAGTCCAAGAGACGTGGCGGCGCTGGTGGATGGCTCAACGCTTCGCGTTGAGCTTGGGAGTTTTACAAAATAACCGCTTCGCGGTTATTTTGTAAAACTCCAGGCCGAAAATGGGGGAAACTGCGAAGCGGCACCTGAGCTTGTGAGTTTTGCTGACAAGGCAATGCGCCGTCCGTGATGCCGTTCGTTGACGGACAGGTTATACTCACTGGAATCGAGGAGGGAATATGTATGTATCCAACTTACCATCTTAAAGCGGATGAACTCAACGCCGATATTATCCAAAACCTGAAAAACATCTTTCATCAGCGTGAAATCGTTATTTTGCCCAGAGACGAATATGATGAGTGGGAAAAGGTACGGCACAATGCGGCTTTTACCGAAGAATTGCGGAACCGTATCAAAGAGCTTGACGAAGGCAAGGGCATTGTAAAAACTATGGCGGAACTTGAGTCTCTGGCGAATGGCTGACGTAACTTTTCATACTCAAGCCTTTAAGGAATACATGGAATGGCAGACGGAAGACCGAAAAATCCTTAAAAAGATAAATGAGCTTATAAAAAATATTCAACGCAACGGATTAATGCAAGGTATTGGCAAGCCTGAATTCTTAAAACACATTAAAGCATACAGCCGTCATATTGACGATGCAAACCGGCTTATATATTCAGCCGATGAGAACAAAAACCTGTATATCATTGCTTGTAAAGGCCATTATACACAATCTGGTAAAGTTAGGGGCGGCGTTATTACGGTAATGCGATATAATTGAAAATACACAGATGCTTGGAGCAATAAACTTAACAAGCATTATTTTAGCCCCCTTACGCGACTAAGATACGGCGACAGAAAAATCAAAAACACAGGATTTAAAGGATTCTAATTTGTTAATCCCTGGCAGGAAATAGACTTGTTCGACAACTCGGTTGGTTGTCTCACAGTCTTGCGGTTTTTCAGGCTTTCAGCCTTACAAAACTGCGTTTTTTAATGGAAGTGGGCGCGGAAACTGAAATTTCCAAACAACTCTAATATAGTTATTTGAAATATTTCTTTCTTGAACCTCATCAAAAGATAACTGACCCAGCAATATACATATTGACGAAGAGTATGAATAGCAGTATGATTGAAGAATGGAAAAGCAAGACGGCAGGAAACTGAGTAAAACCGCATTGGAAGAAAGACGGAGAATAATCATCCGTATGAAAGAAAACGGCAGCAGCCCTAGTGAAATAACGGCTGCTACCGGGTGTTCACGCCAAGCTATATATCCGTTGTGGAACAAATGGAAAAAAAGTAAAAATAAAGAAAAAACTATCTCCGTAAAAAAATGCGGCAGGCCGCTCGGATACGGGCGTACTCTTACGAAGATGCAGGAAAAAGGAATACAAAAAGCCATAACTGATAAATATCCCGACCAGTTAAAACTTGATTTCGCGTTATGGACGCGGGAAGCTGTGAAACTGGTAATACGACAGAAATACGATATTGATATGCCGATACGGACGGTTGGGGAATATTTGTAGCGCTGGCGATACTATCGCTGGTAAAATCCGCATTTAATAATACAAGCTTAAAATGTATCCGGTTCATGCTTGCCTTGAGTTTTGAGCAGCATATTGAGACCATTTTCAAACTGTTCAATGCGGAGGCTATCCGTGATCTCCTTCTCACTAATAATTCCTCTTAATTCTATGCGTTTATCCTGTATCTATGCTTATTTATCTTGATATTCTCCCGGTAGAATCACTATACTCTCTTTCTCATCGCCATCTCCTACTAAAAAGATATTCGTCCCGGCCAAGCCCAAACGCGCAAAAAGGGAAAACCAAAAACATCATTGAAAACCCGTCCCAACGCCCCCGAACTTTTGTCAGACAATTTTCTGTAGGATTTTGCCTGGTGATATTTTTATACCTAAAGCAGTATAACTGCTAATTTGGAAGGAATTCTGAATGGAGGAGGCTCTCCCACCACGAATTGTCCGCCAAATCCTTGTCGATCTGCATGAAGAGGAGACCGTTGCCGCCCTGTGTGGGGTAGAGCGTGTTTTGGATGTTCAGATACGGCAGACTCGCGCCCGGCACGGCCGGGTCCGTAATGCCGGCGCGTATCAGGGTTTGCGGGTTGCGTTCAAGCGCGTCCCAGTAGCGGACGGCTTCGGACAGCTCGCCCAGGGCGGCGGCGCGGTACGCCGGATTCCCCTTGACGGCGGCAAGCGCGTTGTACGTAACGCCGAGGTTGTTGCGGGCGACCATAAGGCGCTCGGCAATCTCGCGATGTTCAGGTCTGTCCCTTGGAAGCAGCGCCGGGAAACGGTTACGATCGCTTTCAAGCATACCGGCAAGACGTTTGAAGTAGCCCGCCGCCGCCTCATAGTCAGAGCGCATGTACGACACATTCCCCAGCGCGTTCAGCAGGCGGCGGTTGTACGGCGTTTCCATCGAAACGTTGAAGAAACGGTTCATCGCGGAAGCGTAGTCCCCCAAGTGGTAGTAGGCTGAACCAAGCCTGTACTGCATTTCCGGCGGAGACCAGCCGTTTTCCTCGGCTTTCAGGTATAAAGCCTCCGCTTCCCTCATATCGCCCGACTTTGTGAAGTAAGACAAGTCGCCCAAATATGCGTACAACTCCCCAAACTCAGGAGATCGCTCTACAACGCGGCGTTCTACCGCGTCCTCCATGATGTTCACCCCCTTTGCCAGGGCTTCCTCGGCGGAAATGAATTCGCCGCCTTCTATCAGCAGGCGGGCAATGCGGCGTTGGGTGTCCACACGGTACTTGGTACGCTCAGGCGATTCGGGCCTGGCCGTATCGAAGGAGGCAGCCGCTATTTCCAGCGTTTGCCGTTCTTCCTCAGCGGCGCCATAGCTGTTGTAGTAGCGGGCAAGGTGATAGTGCGCCTCGGGAAGCGAAAAATCCTTCCCGACTGCCCGCAGAAGGACATCCTTCACATTCTGAATCTCCTCAATGTATTCGTCCGGGACGCCTTTTACCACCTCAAAGCGTTTGTCGAGCAGGTAGCCGCCCAATTCCGCGAGGGAAGGCGCGGAAACTTGAGCTTTGGGACGGCTCATAAAGTAATTTTGCAGCGGAATAACCTCGCCCAGCTTGTCGGTACGGATAAAGTAGAGCATCATGCGTTCCAGCAGTGGATCCGTTTGACCGTAAGATGTCATGTACTTCGCGTAGGCAATCCGCGCTTCCTCGTAACGTAACGGCTCGTACTCGCCCCAGGCAAGGTTGATATCGCCCAGTGCCAGCAGCCCTTCCCTGTCATTAAGCCTGTAATCCAGGATATTGGTACGGATAAGGCGGTCGGCCTTTTCATAGTTGCGCAGGTAGTCCGTCTCCATCGCGGCATAATCAAGCGTTCCCTTCTTGTCGTTAGGGTAGTTCAGCAACAACTGGTCGTACTTTTCCTCCGCGTACAGGTACTGACGTTCGTCACGGAACAACTCGGCATAGCGGTAGAACCATTTTTTTACGGGATGTACCGCGAAAGCGTCCTCGAACCGCTGGTTTCCAAGCGTGTACTCGCCTTCCTCTACCAGTTCGTAGCCATTTTTATAGATCAGGTATGCGTGGACAGGTTTGTAGATAAGTTGATAGCTAAGGTATGTTACCGATGCGGCAAGCACGGCGATAAGCAGGGAAAGACGTATGACCGGAAAAAATTTGTGAAAAAATATGTATACAAAGCTGAACTGTTCCGCCTCAAGCTCCTCGCCTGTCTTATAACCCTTTGGAAGCGGAATATTCTTTTTCAGAATTTTTCCGGCAAGGGCGGCGGCTTCACGGGCATTCCCTCCGCGGATCAACAGTTTTATAAACTGGGACAACAGGGACGGATCGACAAATTCTTCAACAATGATCTTTTCGCAGACAATACGCAGGTTAAGCGGGTAGGAAGCTATGGTGTCCAGCAGTTGTTGCAGCTGCTTTTCGGTGAGGCTGATAGGCTCCATCGGTTTTGCCGGTTTTTCCCCGGCGACCGGCGGTACGACAGCTTCGCCAACCTGTCCGGGGCTGTCTATGGGCATCAGAAAATCGTCAATATCGGGGATGTCTTCCAGTTTGCCGCCTGCCGCCTGTTCGGTTTTGCCATCCGGCTGCTCTGCCTTGACATCCGGCGCGTCCGGGAAAAGGGATGCCTTCTCTTCATCCGAGATTTCAGATATGGATGGAATACCGTCCGAATAGGGCGCTTCATCAGGAACCTTTCTGCCTTCACCTCCCGAAAGACCGTCC
>JAIRMP010000023.1 GCA_031258615.1 Spirochaetaceae bacterium
AGCGATTTTGAGCCTGTCATATAGTTTTCCGGTATTGTACGGATGCCGCCGGTACAGAAATTCGCCGGGTCAAACGGAGAAAGCACCCTGGCGCATGAAAAACCCGCGCCCAAAGCCGCGGCGCATAAAAATTCTTTATATTCGTTCATCTGCTGTAAACCCAGCCGGCAAAAATGCCGATAAATTATCAGGAAACCATTCATGATTCAACTGACATTTTCAATAAAATATCAATCCCAGCTCCGCCGTATACGCCCAGACATTTATAAAACGCTCGAAGATTCGATCATAAACAGCATAAAGCTTTACGGCGGGAATGTAAAATATGAGTATAACATAATAACGGCCATGTTTAACAAAGAAAGTTTTGGGTTTTGGCTGGACATACTTTCAGTTGTCGAAACATTAATAAATATACTTGATGCGGTAAAACATGAGTTGTACGGATATATTTGTATTATCAGTGAACCAGTTGATATTGACAGGATACATGAAATGCTGAATATGCTTCCGTCAGTGTGTACCAAAACAGGCATCTGGTGTACAAAGTTCATACAAAGAAATACCGGCAGTTTTATGGAATTTAATGAACAGTACGGCGAAACTACCGTACTGTCAGAAAGTATTGCGGAATTAAAAAGCGTAAAACTGCCTGATGGAACAAAAAATCAGTATCCCATGCGAAAATCCATGACTAATTTATTCAATACAAATAATATACAGGGAAACAGAATACTTATCGGCAAAGATTTTATAGGCAAGCGTGATTTTATGCACTGGTATTGCCGTAATTTTGGAAACTTCTCCATCCCACTCACCATACGTTTTGGTTCCTGGGGCTTTGCGCTGAACTGCTTTTCCGACGCATTGAGTCCGGATATGCGGCAATTTTTTGAAAGCAAAAATATTCCTCTGCCAAAAGAAATGGATGATTTATCCGAGTCTTTGTCGGTAGAACGTATGTGCCGTGAATATTCCGTATATTCCCTGCAAAAAGCGGGACTTTTTTTTCGGTTACTGCTGGAAGCATACAGTGCCGCCGTCTCCGCGGAAGAAAAATCCGGCATTATTATTCTTGAAAACATTCAAAATGCGGACTCAAATATGAGGCAGCTTGTAATGGATTTTATGCCATACTATGAGAAAAACAGTATCACGGTGTATGCATCATGTAATTCGGAGAAATTGCCAAACGAATGGAGGACATTGTTTTCATCGGTTATAAACTGTGTGAAACCGGAGATTGCGTCTGTATTTCAGCCGGTTAATTTGAACATGAGTCTTTTGGAAATTCTTTATGCCTGTACAATACTCAGGCGGTATTTCCCGCCTTTTATGTTTTCAGATTTATTCATGGAAGAAGGAAAAAATCCGGTTATTACAGAACGTTCGCTCGATCTGCTTTTAAAGTACGGCCTCATACGTTCAAAGGAGGATCCTGAATGTGAAGTTAACGGATTTCTTGACGAAATAGAGGATTTATTGGGCGATCGCGCTTCATACATACGCGGTATGTCGGCGCGGCTGCTTCTCTCCCGCACATCAAACGGAAAAATAAAGCCGTGTTTTAACCTGCTGGAGGCGCTATACAGTCTTGGCGGAGAAATATCTCCGCTTCTTGCGCTTGAGGCGATACGTCAGGACATTATGAACAACACCTGCCGCGATATTGAAACGGCGCTTGAAGAAAAGCGCTTTGATAAAATATGCGGCGAAAACTGTTCTCCGGCGCTGTACTACATATATAAAACATCAAAATGCCTGCTTTACGGCAATGAAACAGAGATCCGGGATACATTTAACAGCCTGTATGTTCCTGAAACGGAAATAGCAAACTATAAGGCGCAGATTTTGACCATAAACGCCTTTTACAAAATTGGAATACATGACTCGTCAACCGCGTTTGAAGAAATAAAAGAATCGATGATTATCTGCCAGAACAGCCAGTATATGTACGGTATGGCCCAGATTTACCGCGCATTCGCTTTTATATATCTTTTGAAAAACGAATTAAATGTCGCGATAGATTATCTTTCATTTGCTATTGAAGCTTCGGAGCGCGGCGGCAGCAGTGTTGAACTGGCGCTTGTTTCATACTATGCCGCAGGATGCCATTTTATTTTTGGCAACATATCAAAGGCGCAGCGCCTTGTAAAACAGGCGGAACGTATAGCCGGCATCTCGGGTATGGAAAAATGGGCCACGCGCGCAAAATTCCTTTCCGGCAGGTTCTGTTTTGAAACCGGCTGCTATAACGAAGCGCTGGAAATATTCAACGATTTATACCGGCATTGCAGCGAAGACCCGTATTCAAACCGGGCGCAGACCATAAGCGCATGGATTTTCAGGACAGAGCTGTACCTGTACGGAAAGCCTGAAAACAGGGAATTTATTTTTGGGGACGGTTTATTCTTTGAAATTGAAGCGGCATATTTTTCTGGCGATTACGAAAAAACAGTAAAACTGTCAAATACAATGCTTTCATCCCTGTCAAACGATGATTTTTTATTTCTGGAGCAGCCTGACTGGAGCAGCGGTTTTGCGCAGTGTGAGATACTGCAAATTTCAAAAAAAGATTTTTGGATCAGGATGATTACCGCGTGGCAGTCTCTGGCTCTTTCCATGCTGAGTGCAAATGGTTCGGAAGAAGCCGTGCATAATATGCAAAAAATCACCAGGGACAGACAGTTGGGTGAAACCGATCCGGGCGCTCCATTTTTATTTTTTGTAAATTATAAAGTCCTTCATCAGCCGGTTTCGACAGAAATTGACAGAAACACCGCGATAAGCATAGCCTTTAAACGTTTGCAGCGCCGCTCCAGCCGTATTGATGACATAGAGGTACGCCGCAATTATTTGTCAAAACAGTATTGGAATAAAGAATTGTATCAGGCGGCAAAAGAGCATAAATTGATTTAGGGCAGGTTTAATAGGCCGCAAACGGAATTATATCTTTTATTTCTATTTTGAATTCAGCGCCGGCGGCCCACATACCGTCCCGCATACCGTACAGCGGAAATTTTGAAAGCGCAATGTAACCGGCGGCGGCGCCCGGACGGTTCCGTTCGGTTATGCGGAGTTTTTGGCGAATCGCTTTTTTCATCGCGTCTTTCAGGGCGCTTTCCTTTATCTGGCGGCGTTCAACCACATCTTGTCCGCCCTGTAGGGGCCCGTAACCGAGTGACTGGGCGCTTAAAACAGGCGCGCTTTTCCAGGCGAGAATCCGTTTTTTTTGCGCATCATCAACGGTGTAATCCGCCTGTAGATAAAAGATTCCGTTCCTTATGGCGGCGTCCGTCAGTTCAAGGCGTGTATCGTCAGTTCGGATTTCACCCAGAACCCTTAACTCCAGGAATTCCTGTATGCCGCGCGCCGCTTCGCCGGGCTCATACGAAAAGGCCCAGCCGTATATGATGCCTGAAAAGGCTGCCGCCGCGTCTTCTACCGCCCACTGTGTCGCGGTGGCGCTGTCCAACGGGCACGGTATGCCGAGAAACTGAGCGTACACCGGTTCCATTTCAACACAAACCTCTCCCCGCAGTACATCCTGCGAAAAAGCAAGCCGGCCGCAAAACAGAAACGCAAAAAAAATATATGTTTTTATCAAAAATATGCCGTCCTATTTAATATTTTCGGAATTTTTTGTTATGGTTAAAGGGGGCTGTGTTAAAAATGCTTGAAATTCAGGTGGTAAATGAAAATCTGGCGGAGATGTCGGCGCTCCTTGCGGAAACAAACGATAAGGGTCTGATACAGGATTTTTTGAGGGAACTGTTTACGCCGGCGGAGTGTATCGATGTGGCCGCCCGCTGGGCGCTGATAAAGGCGTTAAACAGGGGGATACCGCAGCGGACGATAGCGAAGGATTTGGGGCTGTCACTCTGCAAAATTACGCGCGGCTCCAAAGAATTGCGTAAACCTGATTCGGCTCTGGCAAAGATGCTTGAAAAGCTGACTTAGGAACCGCGCAGGACAAGCCAACCGCCTTCACTACCTGGTAAAATTCCCGTACATCAACGGCTCTACCGGTGTATTAAAACCCGCTGGCAGGCGGTGCAGGCCGTGCCTGCCGGGACGCTACCGCGGAGCGCCGGCCAGCCGGTTTTTATCCGCTCCGCGGTAGCATACCCGGAAGCCTGCCTTGTATATATCTTTCACGCTTAGCGAAATTCAGGGACTAGACTTGAGCTACTGGCGTACGTTTGGTGCAGGCTGGCCTGCCCAGCGTATCACCATTACGGCGGGGTTGCCGGCGGTGAACAACTCCGCCATCGGAGAATGAAAGACTACACGTTTCGCGGCAACGGTGGTTTCGCCGAAAGGCATAGCGGGCAGCTCGCCGCCCTCCCCGTCCATGTAAGACACCTCACAGTCATTCGGAAATGAAATATTGAAATCCATAAAATAGTTTTCAAAGATCAGAGGCAGTATCGGAGCCATATCAGGATCAATTGTCTCTCCGCTCATATCAAACCTTATCGAGAGAACCGTCCTGCCGTCCTCACTATGCGCGAGCGTCACCTGCCGCCCGTGCGCGTCAAGGAAATTCACCAGCGCGTCAAGGTTATCGAATTTTGCTTTTACCGAAAAAACCTTGTCGCCGCCGTCATCCTTTTCCGAATACGAAACCATTTCCATTCCCTGTATACGGTTGAACGTGCGTTCAAAATCCTCCCTGCCTACCGGTACGGGCGGTAAGTCTTCGTTGCCCGGCAGGGCGCCAAGCGAAAACAGTTCGTTGGAGATGCGGTACGTCATGTTTACCGTCCCGCTACCGTTCTGTTTAATGTCTATCTCAGTTTCCATGCCAAGACAAGCTGTCAGCATGAACGCGGTCAACACTGTTAAATACTTTTTCATCCTTATACCTCAATAAATAGTGGAATAATGGCGGTCAATGCCGTCAGTCCGTGTCTATATCCTGTTCGAATTCCGTTTTCAACTGAACCCCGGAAACATCTACAGGGTAATCGCCCGAAAAACATGCCTTGCAGAGACCGGAAGTACAGCCATAGCTTATGTCCGAAAGCGCGTCTATTGAAAGGAAGCCCAGCGAGTCCGCTCCTATTATATCGCGTATTTCGTAAAGTCCGTGGTTGTGGGCAATCAGGTTTTCCCTCGTGTCTATGTCCGTGCCAAAGTAGCATGGATGCCTGAACGCGGGACAGGAAAGCCTCATGTGGACTTCCTTTGCGCCGGCCCGCCGCAGAAGCTCGATTATCCTGCTGCTTGTCGTGCCGCGCACTATGGAATCGTCAACAAGCACGACACGCTTCCCGTTCACTACGGATTTAATCGGGTTAAGTTTGATGCGAACAGCGGATTCCCGGAGTTCCTGACTCGACGCGATGAAGGTGCGGCCCACGTACTTGCTTTTTATCATGCCGGCATCGTAAGGTATGCCGCTTGCCAGCGAGTAGCCCAGCGCCGCGTCGAGTCCCGAATCGGGGACGCCGATAACTATGTCCGCCTCGGCGGGACATTCTTTTGCCAGGATTTTCCCGGCGCGGACGCGGGCGTCGTGGACGGAAACGCCGTCAATCACCGAATCGGGGCGGGCGAAGTACACGTATTCAAACACGCAGAGTGAAGACGGCTTGCCGCAGTGCGTCCTGATGCCCGATATCCCGTTGCCGCCGGCGACTACGATCTCTCCCGGCGCCACATCGCGGACAAATTCCGCGCCCGCCGCGCTCAGCGCGCAGCTTTCGCTGGCAAAGACTATGCTTTTGCCAATCGCGCCTATGCAGAGGGGCCTGAAACCGTTGGGGTCGCGGCAGGCTATCAGCTTGCGCCTGCTCATCAGCACGAGTGAGAAGGCGCCTTGCAGCTTTGAAAACGCCGCCTCCACAGCCTTCTCTATGCTGCCAGCCGACAGCCGCTCGCGCACTATCGTGTGGATTATTACTTCCGTATCGCTTGACGAATGGAATATGCTGCCCCGCAATTCCAGTTCCCGCCGGAGCGCGGCGGCGTTGGTCAGGTTGCCGTTGTGGCCGAGCGCGAGCGAGCCCTTGATGTGCTTTACCACCAGGGGCTGCGCGTTGTGCCGACGCTTGTTGCCCGTAGTTGCGTAACGGACATGCCCCACGGCAATTTCGCCGCCGCCGTCAGTACCAAGTTTTTTCAGGTTTTCCTGCGTGAACACATCGGAGACGAGGCCAAGATCGCGCCTGCTCGTGATGACGCCCCCGCTGTTAAGCGCGATGCCGGCGCTCTCCTGCCCGCGGTGCTGCAACGCGCACAGGCCCGTATAACAGGTGTACGCCAAATCATCGGACACTGCGGCGTTACCGTCCGCATAAATGCCGAAAAGGCCGCATTCTTCGTGTATCATTGTATTTCCCGGTAGAAAAGACCACATTCCCCATACATCACTGTGTTTCCCGGCTCAGTCCTGGCCCAAAAGACGCCGCATAACCTCGCGGTAGGCGTCCTCTACGCCGCCTAAATCGCGGCGAAAACGGTCCTTGTCCAGCTTTTCACCGGTTTTTGCGTCCCAAAAGCGGCAGGTGTCGGGGGAAATCTCATCGGCAAGCACGATCCTTCCGTCCGGCAGGCGTCCGAACTCCAGTTTGAAGTCGATTAGCTCTATCCCGGCGTTTTTTAGGTGGCCGCCCAGTATGTCGTTTACCTTAAAAGAAAGCTCCGCTATCGTTTTCAACTCCGCCTCACCCGCCCAGCCCATAGCCGCTATGTGGTACTCGTTCACCATCGGGTCGCCCTGCGCGTCATCCTTGTAGCAGTATTCCAGCACGGTGGAACGGAGCTTTGTCCCTTCGGGAAGCCCCAGCCTGGCCGCCAGGCTTCCCGCCGCGATGTTGCGGACTATCACTTCCAGCGGCACGATCTGGACGCTCCTCACCGCCGTCTCCGTCCCGCTCAACTCCATGATAAAGTGAGTCGGCACTCCCCTACCCTCCAGCAGCTTCATCAGGTGGTTTGTAACGCGGTTGTTCACCTCGCCCTTGCCCTGTATCACGCCCTTTTTCGCCCCGTTGCCCGCTGTCGCGTCGTCCTTGTACTCCACAATGTACACGCCGTCCGTGTCCGTTTTGAACACTTTCTTCGCCTTGCCCTCGTAAACTTTTTCCAGTTTTTTGTATGTATCGCTCATTTTTTCCCCTGCTTTTACCATCCAACAGCCCAGCCATCCTCAATCAATGTCAGCGGTCTATCTAAAACCCCTGCGCTATCCATAGTTATTGACATTCAATTCAGCGTCCTTCTGTTGGACTTGATCCGCCAGGCGCTGTTTGTAGTCCGGAAGCCGCCCGGCAAGGCGCTCATCGGATAGTGAAAGAATCCGGACGGCGAGCAGCGCCGCGTTCGCCCCGCCGTCTATGGCGACTGTGGCTACCGGGACGCCGGAAGGCATCTGGGCGGTAGCAAGGAGCGCGTCAAGCCCGCCCAGCGCGCCGCCCCCGCACGGTACGCCGATTACCGGCAGCGTAGTGTACGACGCGATCACGCCGGCCAGGTGCGCCGCCATCCCCGCAAACGCGATTATCACGCCAAATCCCCGCGCCTCCGCGTTCCGGCTGAAGTCCGCTACCGCCTCTGGTGTGCGGTGCGCGCTCATTATACGCGCCTCGTACTCAATCTCAAATTCTTTCAGAGCACCAAACGCTTTTTCGGCAACTGGCAAATCGCTTGTGCTGCCCAGAATCAACGCGACTTTCATGGTATAACTGTACCGTTATCGCCATAAATGGACAAGGGCAGGCCAGCCTGCACCGAAGCAGGCCAGCCTGCACCAAACGTACGCCAGTGGCTGACTCATTATCCTTGCGAGCCGCTGAGCGTGAAAGCAAGCGGGTTACGCCCCTTCGCTAAGCCATGTAACAACGGTAGGAGTTTGCGGAGACAACCGCAGAGCGGTTGTCCAAGCGCCGTAGCGCGCTGCAAACCCCGGATCTCAACGCGCAGCGTTGAGCCAAGCCTGATCGGGCAGCCGATCCAAGCCTAATCGGGCAGCCGATCCAAGCCTGACCTCTTTTTAGGGCCAAGGCAAGAAGCAAAACATCGGCAAAACCATGCACCGCATGGTTTTGTGCCTGACGCTTTTCCGCCTGCCTTACCCTGTAAGGAAGGGCCGGCGCGGCGTTCAGGTCCCCGTTTTGGGGGTAGCGGAAGACCGCAAAGCGGGCTGGAGCGTAGGGGGGCGCGGCAACAAAGTTGGCGGTGTGCCGAAAAGGG